>JAUWMO010000009.1 GCA_030613125.1 Bacteroidota bacterium
CGTAAAACCTGCAAAGGAAGCTATTTCTATTATGAATAAAATAAGAGAAGCAACTAACTAATACCCTATGGCTAATCATTGTTTTTTTTTACTTTTGCTTTTGCTTGAAGTTGCAGCTTGTCTGTTACCATTATATATATTAACTGAAATATTATAGAAATTCATGTTTATATCATTTATACATCTAAGAGTTCTTGATGTACTGGATATTTTTCTTGTTGCTTTGCTGTTTTATCAATTGTATCGACTCATCAGGGGTACAATTGCCATAAATATATTTGCAGGGATTTTTAGTGTATATCTTTTCTGGTTGCTGGTAAAAGCCCTTCATATGGAGTTGCTTAGTTCTATTCTTGGTCAGTTTATAGGTGTTGGGGTCATTGCCTTGATTATTGTGTTTCAACAAGAGATAAGACGATTCCTGTTAATTTTGGGTGGAAGATACCGAATGCGAAAATGGTTTTCATTCACCGGCTTTTTTTCTCAGGATGAGAAAGGCTGGATGAGTGAAAAAATTGATGAGGTAGTTATTGCCTGCGAGAATATGTCAAAAACAAAAACTGGTGCACTCATTGTTTTAGCCAAAAAGTCTGAGCTTGATGCTATAGTTGAAACTGGTGATACAATAAATGCTGATATTTCCTCGCGTCTGATGGAGTCTATTTTTTTCAAAAATAATCCTTTACATGACGGTGCAGTTATTATCATGGATGAGAAAATAAAAGCTGTAAGATGCACTCTGCCTTCCACTGAAAATATTTACCTGCCTGCAAAGTTTGGTATGCGACACAGGGCTGCGGTTGGAATGACGGAAAAAACCGACGCGCTCGTAGTTGTTATTTCTGAAGAATCAGGTGAAATATCCTTGTCCACTGAAGGAGATCTTGTGTTAAACCTCAAACCAGAAAATCTTAAGAACCGCCTTTTAGAGGAATTGAAGTTATAAATCATAAATCCCCAGTCCACAATTCCATATTTCGGAAGTGTGATTTCAGTTATGCTGTTTCTGTTTAGCGATTGTCCCTTGTGATACCGATACATATTGGGATTGAGTGAGTAGTTGGAGGAATGATTTGCAGAGAGAATTTATTCTGCAAGTATTCTTTTCCGGGCAGACATCAGGAATGTAGCTTTAGATTCCTGATTCCTCAAAAGTCTTTCAATATTCTTCTGATGTGTAAACAGAAGTAATATTGCTACCGCTAATGAAAAGATCATTAATGAAGGGGTTGTAATATGAAAAATCAGGATTAAGACAAACGGAAAAGAAAAACCAGCAATAATAGAACCCAGGGAAACATATTTTGTCAGAAATATAATAACCAGAAAAATTCCGATACATACTGCTGTTGAGACGGGATTTAAAGCAAGAATGATTCCAAATAGTGTTGCCACACCTTTTCCACCCCTGAACCCAACATAAACAGGAAAAATATGGCCAAGCATGGCTGCTGTACCCAAAACAAGCTGATAAGTAATAAAGTCGTCTGATTTAGGTACATAAAAATAGGTGATATATGCAAGGTGTACAACTAACCACCCTTTAAACATGTCAACTATCAGGACCGGAATTCCAGCCTTCCAGCCTAACACCCTAATAGTGTTCGTGGCACCGGCATTACCACTCCCATAATCCCTTACATCCTTGCCATGAAACCATTTCCCAACCCAAACCGAAGTAGGGATTGATCCAAGTAAATATGCTAAAACTATCAATAAGATTCTAAGAAGAATTTGCATATAAAATCCTTTTGTATGAATTGCAAAAATACGACTTTTTTTTTAAATGATTTTTATCAGGTTTTACGAAATTTTTAAAACCATACTAACTCCTTAAATATATGAATTATACAGAGGATATTAAGAATGTTTATAAATATCTGTCATAGAATAAAAAAAAGCAGTGACTTTCCAATCACTGCTTTATAAATAGCATATTAATTTATTATTAACCATTGTTTAAATAAGCCTGGGCTGCAGCCAGACGTGCAATAGGGACCCGGAAAGGTGAACAGCTTACATAGTCCATACCAACAATATGGCAGAATTCCACCGAATTGGGTTCTCCACCATGTTCCCCGCAAATACCTACTTTCAGCTTTGGATTTGTGCTTCTTCCTTTTGAAGTTCCCATTTCAACCAGTTGGCCGATCCCTTCGCGGTCCAATATCTGGAACGGATCGTTTTTCAGGATACCTTTTTCAATATAGATAGGCAGGAATTTTCCGGCATCATCCCTCGAATAACCAAAGCCCATTTGGGTAAGGTCATTGGTGCCGAATGAAAAGAATTCAGCAACTTCAGCAATTTTGTCAGCAATTAAAGCTGCTCGTGGTATCTCGATCATGGTGCCTACCATATAATCTATTCTTTCACCTCTTTCTTCAAAGACTTTCTCGGCTGTTGTTCTGATAATTTTTTCCTGCAATTTGTATTCTTCAAGTGTCCCGATAAGAGGAACCATTATTTCAGGTTTAGCTTTTATGCCTTTTTCTTTGAGGTTTAATGCTGCTTCAATGATAGCTCTGGCTTGCATTTCAGTTATTTCCGGGTATGTAATCCCTAGCCGGCATCCACGATGACCAAGCATTGGATTGAACTCATGCAGAGAATCTACCTTGATTTTTATTTCATCAACACTTATTCCCATTTCTTCTGCCATTTCTTGCTGGTTTGCTTCTTCATGAGGAATAAACTCATGGAGCGGTGGGTCAAGCAATCTCACTGTTACCGGCAGATCATGCATGGCTTCAAAAATTCCCTCAAAATCAGACCTTTGAATTGGAAGGAGTTTATCAAGTGCCTTTCTTCTTCCTTCTTCATTATCAGCTAGTATCATTTCCCTCATAGCTACAATCCTGTCACCTTCAAAAAACATATGTTCGGTACGGGTAAGACCAATACCCTGGGCTCCAAAACTCCGGGCAACAGTAGAATCATGAGGTGTATCAGCATTGGTTCTAACCAGCATTCTTGAATGTTTATCGGCAAGCTCCATAAGATTTTCAAAGTCATCGCTTAGTTCGGGATCAATAGTTTGAATTTTTCCTTCATATACTTCCCCTTTGGTGCCGTTCAATGACATCCAGTCACCTTCTTTAAATGTTTTTCCGTCGGTTTTAAGTGTACGGTTCTTGTAATTTATCTGAATACTACCGGCACCGGAAACACAACATTTACCCATACCCCTTGCAACCACAGCAGCATGGGAAGTCATTCCGCCACGGGCAGTAAGGATACCATTAGATACGTGCATTCCAGCCAGATCTTCAGGAGATGTTTCTATCCTGACCAGAATAACTTCCTTACCCTCTTCGGCCCATATTTCAGCATCATCGGCAAAGAAAACAACCTGACCGGTGGCTGCACCTGGTGAAGCAGGGAGTCCTTTGGCAAGAACAGTTGCTTTGCTAACTGCTCGTTCATCAAAAACAGGATGAAGAAGCTCATCAAGTTTTTCCGGTGCATTTCTAAGTATCGCTGTTTTTTCATCAATTTTGCCTTCACGAAGTAAATCCATTGAGATTTTAATCATTGCAGCGCCGGTACGTTTTCCATTCCTGGTCTGTAATAACCACAATTTTCCTTCCTGAATTGTAAACTCAAGGTCCTGCATGTCACTATAATGGTCGTCAAGTCTTTCCTGTATCTCAAAAAGCTCTTTATAGATATCAGGCATAGTTTCCTCCAGTGAAGGAAATTCAGTAGCACGTTTTTCTTCAGAAACAATTGCCAGTTTTGCCCATCTTAAAGAACCTTCCCTGGTGATTTGCAGTGGCGTACGAATTCCGGCAACTACATCTTCTCCCTGGGCATTGATCAGATATTCTCCATTGAAGATATTCTCCCCAGTTCCGGCATCCCTGGTAAAAGCAACACCTGTGGCTGAATCGTTACCCATATTTCCAAAGACCATTGCCTGAACGTTAATGGCTGTACCCCAATCATCAGGTATTTTATTCAATTTCCTGTAATATATTGCCCTATCATTATTCCAGCTATCGAAAACAGCCATTACTGAGCCCCAGAGCTGATCCCATGGATCTGTCGGGAAATCGTGGCCGGTCCTCTCCTTAATGCCTTTCTTAAATCTGAATACCATTTCTTTGAGATGATCAACAGTAAGGTCGGTGTCAAGCGCCACGCCTTTTTCTTCTTTTAACTCTTCAATGATCTCTTCAAAAGGATCAATATCTTCTTTTGAGGTAGGTTTCATTCCTAATACAACATCACCGTACATCTGGATAAAACGACGGTATGAATCCCACACAAATCTTCCATTTCCGGTTTTTGAAATAAGTCCGGCTACAGTATCATCATTCATGCCAAGGTTCAGTACTGTATCCATCATACCCGGCATAGAAGCCCTGGCACCAGACCGTACTGAAAGAAGGAGAGGGTTTTCATTACTTCCAAAGTTCATCTTCATAATATCTTCAACATATTTTACAGCCTTATCTACATCCGACCTTAAAAGGTCAATGACTTTTTCTCTTCCCAGTTCATTATATTCGGTACAGACTTCAGTAGTAATGGTAAATCCCGGAGGTACAGGGATACCTATCAGGTTCATCTCTGCAAGGTTGGAACCTTTGCCACCTAGCAGGCTCTTCATTCCGGAATTTCCTTCCGCTTTTTTGTTTCCAAATGTGTAAACTCTTTTATTTTCTGACATAGTATAAAATTTTGAAAATTATTTTCGAAAAAATTTCCCCAAAAGTAATAATAAATTTATTATTAATTGCCATTTTAAGAGTATCATCAAATTTCACCTTTAAAACGGTCAACTCTATTCAGGCATGGTCCAGTTTGCAGTCCACAATCCGCAGTCCGCAGTCGGCAATCTGCAATCCGCAATTCCCCATCCCCAATCCGCAATTAACTATTTCGAAAGTGTGATTTCGGATTTCGGAAATTGGTTACAGTTATGCTTTGTTTTTTGTTAATTATACTTCGTACCTTATATTTTACCGGGCAAGTGTCGCATTTTATGCATCAAGCTGAGAACCGGGAATCAATAGTCACGACCTTGGATGAAATTGTATTATTGTATCCCTTAGGTATTCACGATCGAGGTGTGTGTAAATCTCGGTAGTAGTGATGGATTCATGCCCCAGCATCTCCTGAACTGCTCTGAGATCAGCACCCCCCTCAATCAGATGTGTGGCAAATGAATGTCTGAAAGTATGAGGGCTAATATTCTTTTTCAAGCCAGATTTCTCAGACATTCCTTTAATGATATTAAAGATCATAATCCTCGATAGTTTCCGGCCGTTCCTTGTTAGGAATAATATGTTTTCATCAGTCTTTTCTATCTTTTTTAGTTTTCTCCTGTTTTCGAAATAATATTTAATCTCTTTCATAGCCCGGGGACTGATAGGTACAAGGCGTTCCTTATTCCCTTTTCCGGTAACCTTGATATACCCTAACTTAAAATTAAGGTTGGAGATTTTCAGATCGACCAACTCTGAAACCCTTAAGCCACAACTATACAGTGTTTCAAGAATAGCTTTATTTCTTTGCCCCTCAGGTTTGCTTAAGTCTAAATTTGAAATTAGCTTATCGATTTCCTCAACAGAAAGAATATCAGGAAGTTTTCTTCCTATTTTTGGAGATTCTATCAAAGCTGTGGGATCTGATTTGATTAGGTCATCCATGAGAAGATACCTGAAAAAGGCTTTCAGCCCTGAGATCATCCTTGCCTGTGATCTTGAACTTACACCGAATGAATTGATCCATTGGATAAAATTTTTAATATGTAAGGGTTTGACATTTTCAGGAACCGGCACTTCACCCATAACCTCAAAGTATTGTACAAGCTTGATGATATCGTGAAGGTATGCTTTGACTGAATTCTCAGATAAAGATTTTTCAAGGCTTAGATATATTTTGAAACCTTTAATATGATGATCCCAACTTTTATTCATCTGTTTAAATTTTTTTATTTACCTAAAAATGAAAAAAAAAAATTTCTTCACTTATGTAACCACTTCGTTCTCTCATGAACTTATTTTAATCATTCTCTTGTGTGAATTTTTGATTAAAAAAGTTCATGTTCGTTTCATGTTATATAACAAGTCCCGGTTAATCTAATTTGGTGAATATTATTTTATTTTTGTTAATGACCAGAATGGTTTAAAGTCTAAGCGTATTTTCCTTATACAAAAATATATTAAATAATAAGTTTTACGCCGATGAAAATCCAAATTATTAATGGCCCGAATCTGAACTTGCTGGACAAAAGGGAACCTGACCATTATGGTACAGCCTCCTTTGATGACTACCTTCCTATATTAAAGGAACATTTTACAGATATTCAAATTGATTATTATCAGTCAAATATTGAAGGAATGATCATTGATAAAATCCAGGAAGTGGGGTTCAGCTATGATGGGATCGTGATTAATGGCGGAGGATACACTCACACATCGGTTTCTATTGCCGATGCTTTAAGAATTGTAACTGCTCCGGCAATTGAAGTGCATATTTCAAATATCCTTGCCAGAGAGGAATACAGGCATATTTCATTTATTGCAAATGCTTGCAGAGGTAGTATTATGGGATTCGGACTCGATTCCTACCGGCTTGCAATCGAAGCTTTGAGGGTAATAAATAAAGAGTTGATGTAATTTTTTAAAATCCCGGAAACCTTTCCATCATAATTATCAGAGAAACTCCCAGGCCGGCTCCTGACAAAACCAGGTACCATTCCCTTCGTTTTACATTTAAAATATCAACAAGGATCCAGGTCATCAGCATGATTACTATTACAATAATAAGTTGCCCAATCTCAATTCCAAGATTGAAAGAAAAAAGTGGTCCGATAATATTACTTTCCTGCCCGAGAAGGCTTCTGAGGTAATTGGAAAATCCCAGTCCATGGATCAAACCGAAAAACATTGCCGTTGCATATTTAAAAACATGTCGTTTTGATGAAACTTTGCCCGATTTTTGTAGGATATTAGCAAGAGCGGTAATAAATATGGTAACGGGTATAAGAAATTCAATAAGATCAATAGGAATTTTCAGAATTTTCAACGTGGCAAGTGCAAGTGTCGCGGAATGACCCAGAGTAAAAGCTGTAACCAGAACTAATACTTTTTTCCATTGATTAAAAGAATAAACAGCACAGAGTGTAACAATGAATAAAATATGATCATATGCATTAAGATCGGCAATATGATTGATTCCTAAGCTAAGGTATAAATGAAAAGTTGTCATAGTGTTTTTTTTAAAGAAATAAAAATTTGGTTAATTTTAGGTATTATTGAAGCATAAGGTAAATTGTATGTTTTAGGTTTTTATATTGTTTTGATTCTTATAACACTGTTACATCCTGTTCATGTATCAGTGACAAATGTGGAGTATAAAACAGAGAATGAATTATTTGAAGTTTCATTTAAAATATTTTACGATGATTTTGAAACAATCATTGCACATAAATATAATGTACAATTAAACCTTGGCCTGGCAAATGAACGTAAAGATAAGGATGTTTATTTTACTCAATACATTAATGATAGTTTTACTTTTATTGCAGATGGGAATTTTTTACTGCCAGAGTTCAGGTCTGGAAAGATCAATGAAAATTCAATCTGGCTCTATTATACATACAGCAACACTGCTGATGTAAATGAGGTTATTATCTCAAACAGACTAATGATGGATCTGTTTGATGACCAGACTAACTTGTTGTTATTTAAGTATGGAAGTTTTGAAAAAGGTTATTTGGTGAAACGGGGGAAAGAAAAAATTGTCATTGATCTTGGCAATGTTTAATTTCGCAGTATATTCATTTTTTGGTTATAATAGGTTTATGTATATGTATAAAAGATTTTTAGTTATATTTTTCAGTTTTCTCTTCATAAATCATGGAGTTTTCGCTACGCATAATCGTGCCGGCGAAATAACATATAAGCAAATATCTGACCTCACTTTTGAAATTACCATTTGGACTTATACATATACTCTAAGTGCGGCAGATAGAGATCAACTGCCGGTTAACTGGGGTGATGGTACCACATCTATTGCCCCAAGAGTTGAGAAAATTGCCTTGCCAAGTTTTTATAGAAGGAATAAATATGTTATCACTCATACATTTCCTGGCCCTGGCGTTTACAAGATCAATGTAGAGGATCCGAACAGGAATTATGGAATTTTGAACATTCCTAATTCTGTAAATGTTGTTTTTTCTATACAAACCACTTTGATGATAAATCCTTCACTTGGTTATAATAATACACCGGTTCTTTTAAACCCTCCATATGACAAGGCAGCCCGGGGACGACTTTTTATTCATAATCCCTCAGCATATGATGAAGATGGAGATAGTTTATCTTACAAACTCACCGTATGTACACGAGAAGATGGAATACCAATTGAAAATTACACTTTGCCTCCAGCAAGTGACACCTTATATGTTGATGCCGTATCAGGAGATCTGATATGGCAAACCCCTGTTGATACTGGTTTCTATAATGTTGCAATTGACATTGAAGAATGGAGGGATGGAATAAAGATCGGGAACATAGTAAGAGATATACAAATTGAGGTTTACGAAACCGATAACAATCCGCCTGTTACAGAACCCTTAAGAGATTTCTGTGTTGTGGCAGGTGATTCAATAAGTTACGAAATAACCAGTACGGATTCTGAGGGTGATTCAATTCGGCATGTTGCAAATGGGGGTCCGTTTATAGTCGATGATAGTCCGGCTCAATTCAATACAATTAATTCTGTACCCGGATCAATTACATCCAGGTTCACATGGAAAACAAATTGTAGCCATGTCAGGCAGCAACGATATACTGTAGTTGTAAAAGCCGAGGATAATAATCCCGATCTGGAACTTGTAGACATTAGCAGTTTTAATATCACGGTTCTTGGTCCGCCACCTGAGAATCTGACTACTATATCTTCAAGCAATAGTATTCGTCTTGAATGGTCTCCCGGACCTTGTACCAATGTTAAGAAATACAGGATATATAGACGTGAAGGTTATTTTGGTTTTGTGCCGGATTCCTGTCAGAATGGGGTGCCTGCTTCAACCGGTTATGTGAGTATTGGTGAGACATCAGGACCTTTAGATACGGTATTTATTGATAATAATGATGGTAGTGGCTTGCTACAGGGAACCGATTATTGTTATATGGTTGTTGGAGTATATAAAGATGGTTGTGAAAGTATTGCTTCGAATGAGATTTGTGGAGTACTGATACAAGGTACACCCATAATAACTAACGTCAGTGTTAATATTACTGATCCTGTTAACGGTTCAGTATATTTAGCCTGGGTTAAACCCAGGGATCTGGACACCATTCCTGCAAATGGCCCATATGAATATATGATATACAGATCTCCAGGTTTATGGGGAGAAAGTTATTCACTTATTCATACATTTCAAACTTCCGACCTGAATGATACAACCTTCACCGATATTTTAATTAATACCCTGGATTTTGCTTACACCTATAAAGTTGAACTATATAATAATGAGGTTGGTAATCGTTTTTTAATTGGACCTCCCGGTGAGGCATCAACAGTGTTTCTTCATTTAGAACCGGGTGACAATCAACTTGAGATTCACTGCAGGAAAAATGTTCCATGGATCAATACAGAATATATAGTTTACCGGCAGAACAAAACTACCATGAATTTTGATTCTATCGGAGTTAGTTCTGATACCGTTTTTATAGATACAGGCCTTATAAATTCTGTAACTTACTGCTACTTTGTTAAAACTGTAGGATCATATAATCGTTCCGGATTACCTGAACCATTAATCAACTATTCACATGAAGCATGTGGAGTACCCATTGATAACAGTCCCCCCTGTCCTCCAACATTATCAGTATCGTCTATTTGTGATAGTCTGTACAACTATCTTGTTTGGACAAATCCAAATAATTATTGTGCTGATGATGTTGTTTCATATAATATATATTATAAAACAGAACTTGATGACGATCTTGGCATAATTGCAACAATAAATTCAGCAACAGATACTACCTACAGACATTATATGGAAAATACTCTTGCAGGGTGTTATGCGGTGACAGCAATTGATTCATTTGGCAATGAAAGTTCCTTTTCAATGCCAATTATTTGTGTTGACAGTTGTACCTATTTTGAAGTACCCAATGTTTTTACTCCAAATGGAGATAATATAAACGATATTCTGAAAGCTAAGGTCAGTCCGTTTATTGATAAAATTGATATGAAGATCTATAGCAGGTCCGGCACATTAGTGTATGAAACCAACGATCCCTATATTAACTGGGATGGAAGACAGAAAGGAAAAAAGAGTTTTGTTGCTTCAGGGATTTACTATTACATATGTGACATTTATGAACAAAGGATAACAGGCATAGAAATCAGAAATATTTCCGGATTTGTTCATGTTATTAGTGAAAAGGGGGCCAGGATCTCGGTAGAATGAAAAACCATGTATCGCAATTAATAATGAATTTTATTAAAGGGACCGGATTCGTTTTTGTTTGTTTGCTTTTAAGTGGTAGTGCCTTGAAAGCTCAGGAGTACTTATATCTTAAAGGAGTTGCTGAACTTAATAAGGGAGAAAATATCCAGGCGGTTGAATCATTTAGTCAAATCTTGTCAGAGAAACCCGGAAAAGTTCAAATTTGGTTGAAAAGAGGGGAAGTATATCTTGAAATGAAAGACTATGATCGTGCTATTCAAGATTTTAATATGGCAAATTCTATTGAACCTTCAATAGCAAGCCTTTGGTTGTCACGTTGTTTTGCATTGAAAAGTGAACCCGGGAAGGCAGTAAGAGCCCTGGAAAACCATTTGAGATCAGCATATAAAAAGTCTCAAAAAGAGATCCTTTTAGATCCTGCCTTTTCAAATCTTGAAAAAACCAGGGAGTGGCGTAATCTTTGGAAAACCGATTGGTATAAACCTTATGAATATCAGAAATCTGAGGCTGCATATCAGATCCAGAAAACCAATTATACTAAGGCCCTGGAAAATATTAATATCCTGTTAAATCAAAATGAGGATGATGCCAGCTTGTATTACCTTCGTGCACAAGTTTATTTAGCTTTGAAACAGTATAACAAATCACTTTCTGATCTTGAAAGGGCTATCAATGTGGAAACGGAAAAAGAAAACTTCAGGTTGGACAGGGCTGAATTGTATATAACTATGGGTCGCAATAATGAGGCCCTGCAAGACTACTCATACATACTCGACAGGCAACCGGAATTTTTCGATCTTTATATTAAAAGGGCAAAACTATTGTTAAGTATGCAGAAGTATGATCAGGCTCTTTCAGATATTAAGTTTTATCTTGGATATTTCAGTGAAGACTTAGAAGCTCAATATCTTGGGGGTATGATTAGTTATAATGCCGGAAAATATTTTGATGCTCTTGTATATTTTAATAATACTCTTGAAATTGGTCAGGATGATAAAAAGTATTTTATTGCAAGAGGTAATACTTTTTTAGAATTACATACTTATAAGTATGCTGTGAATGATTTCTCAATGGCACTGGATCTGGATCCGCAAGATTCCAGAATATACCTAAACCGTGGTATTGCTCACATAAGAGACAATAAGTTGATGAAAGCCTGTTATGACTTTAAAAAGGCTTTCGGAATGGGAGAGAGGGATGCATTGTTTTACTTACAACAATATTGCAATTATTGATTTATCTACTGTTTTAAAAGAATTCCAGGAGATATTCCTCTTCAAAGATATACAATCATACCGTTCCTTGTGCCTCCGCTAAAGATTCAGCGACATGCGGACGGTCATTGCTATATATCCTTTTACAAAGCCTGAGTCTGGCGACTCAGGCTGTATCATATCCTGCCTACGGCAGTTTTAGTATAACTTTTAGGTGAAAGTATTTCTTTGTACCTGTGGATATTAGCTATTTTCGCTAAAACCTGTTTATCATAAATCCACCATCAACATTTATACATTATCCGGGAACAGGCCGATATAAAAAGACCTTACCTTTTACGATAGTATCAAGGTCAAGTTTGCTTAATCCTACCTTTCTACCCGAGAATTTATTATTCTGATGGGCAATTTCATAAATACCAGTTCCAAGTACCCTATAGATGATAGCAGTGTGCTGTTTCATTGTTTCAATATAAACCATTTGATCTTTCTGATAACTAATACGGACATTTTTAAAATGTATAAGGTCACCAGGAAATACATTATCTTTCCATGGATTAAGCAATTTCCCATATTTAAATTCTTTATCCCATTTTGCGTTATTCCTGGTCAAAGCCTGGTATGCAAGATCCCAGCATTCGCCACGATCTACCTGTTTTCCAATCACAGAATTCACATAATCGGTGATTTTTCGGTTAAGTTCAGGAATCTTGTTCTGTGTGATTGAGGTAAGTACAACAAAAAAGAATAAGAGAATTACGACTCTTTTCATTTCAATTTTTATGAGATTTCTTCAGATGGCGTATAATCACCTGGTACAAGTCAACTGCGTCGAATGGTTTGATCAGGGAATCATCAAGACCTGCCTTAGTAATCCTATCCTTATTGTTCATAAGAATAGAGGCTGTGAGGGCTATTATTGGCAGGTCTTTAAATTGTCCGTTATTTATAGATTTAATCTGTTTTGTAGCTTCGTAACCATCCATCTCAGGCATTTGCAGGTCCATTAATACAAGATCAAATTTATCTTTTTTTATTTTTTCTAATGCTACTTTCCCATTCTCTGCAATAGTTACTTCAACACCCCAGTTCTCAAGGAATTTTCTGGCAACCAACAGGTTTATTTCATTATCTTCAGCTACCAGAATTTTTATATTATCAAGGGATTCGAATGATTCAACAAGAACATCGCCATTTTCAGGTAATTCTATTTCCCCTTTTTTGTAAGGAAGTTCAAAAAAGAAGCGAGAACCCTTTCCGGGTGTGCTCTCAACATGTATCTCACCTCCCTGGAAATCAATTAGTTTTTTGGTTATTGCCAATCCCAGACCTGATCCCCCAAACTTTCTTGTAATATCTGATTTTGCCTGGGTAAAACTTTCAAAAATATAATCAAGATTCTCTTCTTCAATACCAATTCCGGTATCTTCAACTGAGAATCTAAGCAAGTATCTGTCTTTTGTTTCAGATACAAGACTGAGATGAATCTTGATTGTTCCGTTTTCTGTAAATTTTATTGCATTTCCGATCAAATTTGTTATGATCTGGTTAAGCCTCACCTGATCACCTATTAAAAACTCAGGAACCCCTGTTCCTGTTTCCAGAAATAGCTTGTTGTTTTTTTCCTCTGCTCTGATCTTTAATACCTGAATGATTTCTTTCAGAAGTTCAACCGGATTCATGACTACCTCTTCAAGAATAACTTTATCAGATTCAATTTTATTATAGTCAAGAATGTCGTTTATTAATGACATAAGATTCTCACCAGAGAATTTTAATGCATCAAGGTATTCAATCTGGTCTTTACGTGGATTTTCCATTAAAAGCTGTGACATACCAATTATTGCATTCAAGGGTGTTCTTATCTCATGGCTCATTGTTGAAAGGAATTGTTCTTTAGCCAGGGCTGCCTGTTCGGCTTTTTGTTTAGCAATTCTGAGGTCTTCTTCGGTTTTAATTTTGCTTATAGCCATACTAATCTGGTTGGATATAAATATTATAACATCCAGGTCTTCCTCAGCAAACAAATCTTCATTTTCATAACTTTGCAGACTTATAACACCGAAAACTTCCTCACCTAATGCAAGAGGAACTCCAACCCATACTTTCGAAGGGGAACCAACCAATTCTATTTCTCCTTTTTTCTCAAGTTTTTTCAGATCCGCTGACTTTAATATTACAGGTAATTTATTTTTTATGACATATCCGGTAAGGGTTTTTTTAACCGGAACTTTCTCGAACCTGTCTTTTTCATCAATAAAATATGGGAAAGAAAGGGTTTGATCTTCCTTGTTATATAAGGCAATGAATAAATTTGTAGTATCAATAATTGCACTAAGTTCCTTCCTCATAATATCCAGTAACTCACCCAGACTGTTGGAAGTCAACAAAGCTGTTGATATATTAAAGACCAGTTTTTGGACCTTTGCGGATTTCTTTTTTAAAGTGATGTTACGATAAATTCCATAAATTCCGATTTGCTGTTTATTCAAAATAACCGGATTTCCTAAAATAGATACATTAATTGGTCTTCCGTCCTTGTGAAACCGAACACTCTCAGTGCTCACTTTTTTCCCTTTGAAAATTTCCTGTGTTATTGATTTTGCCTCCTGGTAATAATGTTCCCTTGTGAGTAATTTATCAATGTCTTTTCCAATTGCCTCTGATTTGGAATATCCAAATAACTTGGTGAATTCATTATTTACCCGAATAATGGTACTCCCATCTGTCTGTACTATAGCCTCAGGTGCTCCCTCAATTAATTGCTCCATGTAGGCTTTTTCTCTTTGGAGTTGTAATTCGTGGTCTTTCCTTGCTGTAATATCAATCATAACACCCCTTACACCTATTGGTTTTTTATTTTTATAAACGACAGTGAAATAGGTTAGTACCGGGAAAATTTTACCATCTTTCTGACGAACATGATATTCCTGCGGAGGGATATCCCTTCCCCTTACTTTTTGTAAGAGGTTAAACCTTGCTCGTTTTAAATCTTCAGGAATAAATAATTGATCTAAGGTTATACCACTTTCCAGATCTTTAGGCGATAGTTGAAATCTTTCATAGGCATATTTATTAGCAAGGGTAATTTTACCATCCAGATCAGCTTCGCAAACCATCTCAGGTAGCAGTTCAATAAAATTTTTGTACCGCTGCTCACTAATCCAGAGTTGTTCCTGATTTGATTCATCTATAGATATAGAAGAACACCACAGAGATGTTTTTTTGCCCAGACTTTCCAAAAATGTAACTCTGGTTCTGACACGTGTAGATTGTCCCGAACTTGAAATCAGGAAGTGAAAAAAAACCGGAACATTATTTTCCTTAACCTGACTAAGATCAGGAATATCAGAATCTCCGGGTTTCAATCCTAAAAGTTTGTAAAGGCTAATATTTTTTATTTGAGCGGGAGCATAGTCCAGTAGCATACATGCCTTTGCGTTTGCAAAAATGATATCCAGGTTCTCATCAACGACCAGACACAGGTCGCTTGAAACATTCAGTGTATCAACAAGTTCCTTTCTAAGTTTAATATGTTGCCGGGCTGACATTAGAGATTCTTCAACTCAATTATTTCTATTCTAATATTTTAAGGTTATTTATTTTTACAAAGATATATATGCATACGGATTTATTATTCTTTTGTTGCTTAAATATGGGTGAGATAAGAACAATCATTTTTTTGTAAGTGAAATAATTCCTTTCCCCTTTTTGGTCACCTTTCCAATTACAATTGCAGGTACAATATTTTCTTTATGTAAATTCTTCAGAAAACTGTCCGACGAACTGTCGGGCAAACTGAATAATAGCCCCCCTGATGTCTGGGCATCAGACAGCAAAATTTTATCGAAGTAAGAAATATTTTTGTCCATAATAAGGTTAGGGATAGCATACTGCAGGTTGCTTTTCGTCCCCCCGGGTATGATATCTTTTATTGCCAGTTCATACGCATCCGGAATAATTGGGACTCTGTCAACATAAATTTCTATATCAACCTTACTTGCACGGGCCATTTCAATCAAATGCCCCAGAAGACCATAACCTGAAATGTCTGTGCAAGCAGATATGGGATAATTCTGGGCAACTTCAGCAGGTGCCATATTCAAGGAAGCCATTAGTTGACTTACATTAGAAATTGTTTTGGTTGATACTATACCTCTTTTTATTGCTGTTGAGATGATACCGGTTCCAATGGGCTTGGTTAGGATCAAAACATCCCCAGGTTGAGCATTTGAATTTCTCAGTATTTTGTTGGGATTAATTATTCCTGTAACTGTTAATCCAAACTTAGGTTCGGTATCATCTATAGTATGACCACCCAGAATTCTGATTCCTGCTTCCTTAGCTTTATCGTTAGCTCCTTTTAAAATTTGTTCCAATATTTTCAACGAAAGTCTTCTTGAGGGGAACCCAACAATGTTAAGGGCATATAATGGTTTCCCCCCCATAGCATAAATATCACTAAGTGAATTTGATGCAGCAATGGCTCCAAAATCGTACGGATCATCAACAATAGGGGTAAAAAAATCTACAGTTCCAACTAAAGCATGATTTTCATCGATCTTGTATACAGCAGCATCATCATTTGTTCTGAGATCAACAAGTATATTTTCATCGTTAAAAACCGGAAACTTCTTCAATACCTCTTCAAGGGCATCAGGTCTTATCTTACAAGCACAGCCTAACCCATGCGTAAAATGGGTCAGTTTTACCTCTTCTCCTGAAGATGCAGATATATTAGTTTTATCTGAATCTGGCTGAAGCATCCTTACAGTCTTAATAATCTGTTCAGATGCTGTGTTAATTTCTTCGGCTGTATTTAAATAACCAGTTGAAAATCTAATTGCTCCCATGGCAATATTTTCAGGGACCTTCATAGCAATTAAAACATGAGAAATGTCTACCTGGTCAGTATGACAAGCTGCCCCTGCTGAAGCAGCAATCGTATGAAGTTCTGAGATAATGGTATTTGCTTCTAATCCGGCAAAACCAATATTTAAAGTGTTTGGTAACCGTTGCTCAGGATGCCCTATTAGATGTATATTGTCAAGGTTTTCCTGTAGTTTGTCATGCAAGTGGTCCCTCATTTTTTTCATATGACGGACATTTTGAGTCCAGGTTGAGGTAATAAATTCACACGCCTTTCCCAGCCCAACAATCTCCAGGACATTTTCTGTGCCGGCTCTTAAATTTCTTTCATGGTCGGCTCCATGATGAAGCTTTTCGATTTTTATTCCGTTTTTAATATACAAGGCACCTATACCCTTGGGTGCATATAACTTATGACCAGCAAGGGATAATAGATCAACTCCCATTTCTTGTACATCAACCGGGATTTTTCCTGCCGACTGGGCAGCATCAGTGTGCATAATAATCCCGTGTTTCTCTGCTATTTCCGCAATTTGTCTGATAGGTTGAATGGTGCCAACCTCATTGTTTGCATGCATGATGCTGATAAGTATAGTGTTAGGAGTGATAGTTTTTTGTATAACATCCGGATTTATCAGACCATACTTATCTACAGGAATATAGTTAACCGCGAAACCTGTTTTTTCGAGAAATCTGCAGACTTCTAAAACAGCAGGATGTTCTATAGAAGATGTAATTATATGATTTCCTTTGTGTTTGTTGGCAAAAGCAATTCCCTTAATTGCAGTATTGTTGGCTTCGGTTCCACCACTGGTAAAAACGATTTCATCAACATGGCAGTTAAGAAATGCGGCAACTTGCATTCGGGCTTTTTCAACTGCAAGTTTCGATTGGATTCCAAACCAATGTGAACTAGATGGATTTCCAAAATAATCATGAATGTATGGGTGCATTGCTTTTGCCACTTCAGGATGTACTGGGGTGGTGGCATTAAAATCAAGGTAGATCCTTTCCATCATGGTCAATTTCACTACTAAATAAGTGTTCCAAAACTGCAATGTAAAGATAGAAAAGAATGATGGATGATCTTATATATAATATAGACCAGAAGTTAATTAGTGTTTGTCCATAAAGTCAAAGATTTTTATAAATGAAATTCAAATATCTAAATCCAAAATCCAAAACAAATTCAAATAGTAAAATCTAAATTTCAAAACTATCTGTACATATCATCAACCGTATCCCTTGAATATCTGTGATATAATGTTTTATCAAGAATTGTTGTTTTAATCATTTGACCTTTGAACATTTGATATTATTTAGGATTTAGAGCTTAGGATTTAGGATTTCATCTTCGATTTAGAAACAAAACTATAGTTTAAAGACAGACACTAATTATTTATTGTAATATCTGCAAAATGGTTTCAATCCGCATTCATGACATTTAGGTTTCCTTGCAACACAAATATACCTTCCATGCAATATCAGCCAATGGTGGGCCTTATGTATCAATTCTTCCGGAATGTTTTTAACAAGTTGCATCTCAGCTTCATGTGGATTTTTTGCACGATAGGTCAGTCCCAGCCTGTCAGAAACCCTGAAAACATGAGTGTCGACCGCCATTACGGGTTTATTAAATACAACTGAAGCAATTACATTGGCAGTTTTTCTTCCAACACCAGGGAGCTTACGGAGATCATTAACGTTGGATGGGATCTCACCATTAAATTCCTTTATTAGCATTTCAGCCATTGCTTTCAGGTGTTTTGCCTTATTATTAGGGTATGAACAACTTTTAATAAAATTAAAAATATCATTCTGACTTGTTTTTGCCATTGAAGCAGCATTTGGGAATTTTTTTAATAAAGCCGGAGTGATAATATTTACTCTTTTGTCGGTACATTGTGCCGAAAGAATGACTGCAACCATCAGGCTGAAAGGGTTCTGGTAGCTAAGTTCTGTTTTGGCTATTGGGACATTTTCCTGGAAGTATTCAATTATTTTCTCATATCGTTCTTTTTTTTTCATTATAAATAAATAAAGATTCAAATTGTAAATCGCTATTGAATTATCGTTACAAAATAAATGTTATTTTAAATTTGGTTTGTATTTTAAATGAAAATAATTACGTTTGTACCCTATAAATGTAAAAATGAGCTTTTTTTATCACTATATGAATAATTTTTATTTTGGTTGGATGACCTGATAGGGATTTTTATATATGATAAAAAAATATAAGGTCCCATCAAAAATGGGATTTTTTTTTGGATAATAATATGGAGAATCAGAATCAAAAAAGTTATCGGATTGCTATCCAGGGTGGCTACGGAGCTTTTCATGAGATAGCTGCCAGACATTATTTTGAAACCGATCAAATTGAAATAATTCCCAGAAAAACATTCAAGGATCTTTTTAAATCTTTGAAAGTACGCCAGGCAGATTTTGGAATTATGGCTATTGAAAATTCCGTTGCAGGGAGCATTCTGCCAAACTATACCCTGATCATGGAATCAGGAAAAAAAATTGTAGGGGAGATATTTTTAAGGATCAGACAAAACCTGGTTGCACTTCCCGGGCAGAAAATTAATGAGATCAAAGAGGTATATTCACATCCTATGGCTATCCTGCAGTGCCAGGCATTCTTTGAAGAATACCCTCATATCAGACTGGTCGAAAGTCTTGATACAGCTTTAAGTGCCAGGGAAATAAGAGAGAAGAACCAAAAAGGAGTTGGGGCAATAGCCAGCTCTCTGGCTGCCAGGAAATATGATCTTAATATTCTGGCTGAAAGTATTGAAACCAATAAGATGAACTATACCAGATTTTTAATTCTGTCAGATAATGGTGATTTAAAAGCCCCTCCGGGAAGCAATAAGACATCTTTATTCTTTTCCCTGTCGCATAAGATCGGAAGCCTTTCAAAGATCCTTTCCATATTATCCTATCATGAAATGAACCTTACCAAGATCCAGTCTATGCCGATTGTTGGTAAAGGCTGGGAATATCATTTTTATGTTGATATGATTTTTGAAGACAAAAAATTGTACAATCAAGCCTTAAAAGCTATTCGTCCTTTTACCGGTGAACTTGGGATACTTGGCGAATATGTTATGGGGAGGAAAATATTATGAACCTTAAACCTGCATACAGAATAGGTCTGGTACATGAGTATTATTTTTCCAGAAAACTAAAAGAGATTGAGGAAATGAATATTAAGGGATTGGAAGTAATAAATCTGGGTATTGGAAATCCTGATCTTCCCCCTTCTGATAGTACTCTTGAAATTGCTGCAGAAAGCATTCTGAATAAAAAGAAACATGGATACCAGAGTTACCGGGGTATTCAGAAATTTAGAAAAGCTATTGCCAAATGGTATACAGAACATTATAATATTTTTCTTAATCCTGAGACTGAAATAGTACCCTTAATGGGTTCTAAAGAGGGGATCTTCCATATTTCTATGACCTTCCTGAATCCCGGAGATGCAGTTCTGATTCCTGATCCTGGCTATCCTACGTATTCATCAGTTACTGCACTTGTGGGAGGTGAAGTAATACCCTACCCTTTGAAAGAAGAAAACGGATGGTATCCTGATTTTAAGGATCTTGAAAGAACTGATCTTTCCAGGGTGAAGATTATGTGGGTTAACTATCCGCATATGCCTACAGGAGCAAAGCCATCTGTTGAACTGTTCAGAGAAATTATTGATTTTGGAAGAAGACATAATATACTAATTTGTCATGATAATCCTTATAGCCTTATTCTGAACGATGAACCTTTGAGTATTTTTTCTGTGAAAGATTCCAGAGATGTGGCATTGGAATTGAACTCATTAAGTAAATCACATAACATGCCCGGATGGCGGATCGGAATTCTGGCTGGGAAAGAAGAGTTTACCAGGAATGTATTTAAAGTTATAAGTAATATCCAATCGGGTATGTTTCTGCCGCTTCAGGAGGCAGCAGTGACGGCTTTAAATAATTCTGCTTCGTGGCACAAAACGATAAACAGTCAATATAAAAGGAGACAACAAATTGTCATGGAAATTCTGGACGTTCTTAACTGCCGGTACAGTTCAGATCAGGCTGGTTTGTTTGTTTGGGCCTGTATGTCCGAAAGTAATCATGATAGTGTTCAATTTTCAGACTTAATACTTGATAAAGCTCAGGTATTTATTACTCCTGGTGAAGTTTTTGGAAACCAGGGAAAAGGCTACCTTCGTATATCATTATGCAATGAAGAAAAGGTTTTAAAAATGGCACTTGAGAGAATAAAAAATAGTTTAAAATCTAATTAATTTGGTTTTTATGGATTCACAACTTCAAATAATACCTGTTGAGATAAATGGAAGGAAACTGGAAAGCCCTATTTTTGTTTCTGGACCATGCAGTGCTGAAACTGAAGAACAGGTTCTTGAAACCGGACGTAAAATCTCTGAGATGGGGATACCCATATACCGGGCAGGCATATGGAAACCCCGAACCCGACCTGGAAATTTTGAAGGCCTGGGAGCGGTTGCTCTTCCATGGTTGGCGAAACTAAAAGAAGAAACAGGTTTGTTGATAGCTACCGAAGTAGCTAATCCGTATCATATAAAAGAAGCAATTAATTATGGAGTAGATATTCTGTGGATTGGTGCCCGGACTACTACCAATCCGTTCATGGTCCAGGAGCTAGCTGATTATCTGAGGGGTTTAGACATTGCAGTATTTGTTAAAAATCCAATCAATCCGGACATTGACCTCTGGATTGGGGCCCTGGAAAGAATGAATAAAGCGGGTTTGAAGAAACTGGTTGCTATTCACAGGGGATTTTCATTCTATGGTCCGTCACTTTACAGAAATAAACCACAATGGGGTATCCCTATTGAATTGAAAAGAAGATTTCCGGATTTGCCGATAATTGTTGATCCAAGCCATATATGCGGCAGAAGGGATCTGCTCCGCGAAGTATGTCAAAAAGCGGTTGACCTGAATTTTGATGGTTTGTTCATCGAATCACATATTAATCCTGAGAGGGCATTAAGTGATAAAGAGCAACAGGTTGTTCCTGAAGAGTTGAAAAAGATTTTAGCCTCTTTGGTTTGGAGAAAACCTGATATTACCGATCGGGAGCTAAAACATGATATTGAATTATTGCGTGATAAAATTGACAGACTGGATGATGAGCTATTACATGTTTTTGAGGCCAGAATGAAGGTTGTTGAGAGAATTGCTGAATTCAAAAAGGTCAATGATGTAACTATATTACAAGCTGATAGATGGTCGGAAATACTTAATGAAAGAAAAGATATAGGAAATAAACTTGGTTTGAGCGAAGAATTCGTGATGAGTGTTTTTAAAGCAATACATCTGGAATCAATCAACAAGCAAACCAGGATTATGAATCGTGAAATAGCTGAAAAATCAGACTTTACAAAGTATAGTTCGGGAAAGTGAAATCATAAGGTTATGAAGTCAACTTCTCAGAAAGAACAATTAGTTATACAGGGAGAAAAAAATCTGTCGAATATTATTATCGGGGGATCTTTAACGGATGTGGAAAATTATATTCCAGTGGGAAAAGTCATCATATTGACTGATAATAATGTTTTCCGGTTGTATTCTTCTGACTTTCCGGATTACCCTGTTATTCGCATAGGAACAGGGGAGGGGATCAAAGATCTGAGAACGGTTGATTATGTATATGAGAAGTTAATGGAGTTAAATGCAGACCGGACATACTTTCTTCTTGCTATTGGTGGGGGACTGGTTTGTGATATTGCAGGATTTGTTGCTTCCACTTATATGAGAGGTATTCGCTTTGGGTTTGTATCTACAACGCTTCTTTCACAGGTTGATGCCAGTGTTGGAGGGAAAAATGGTGTTAATTTCAGGGGAATAAAGAACTTAATTGGTGTTTTTAATCAGCCGGAGTTTGTAATCTGTGATCACCGGTTGTTTAAAACTCTGCCTGAAAAGGAATTTTTTTCAGGCATGGCTGAGGTTTTAAAATATGCTTTGATAAAAGATGCCTACCTTTTGAAAATCCTGGAGCAGGATATGGAAAAAATCAGAAAGTGGGATCCTGATATGATTCATGAAATTGTTTTACGGTCAGTGAAAATAAAAAAGGAAATAGTTGAAAAGGATGAATCAGAGAAAGGACTACGCAGGTTACTCAATTTTGGGCATACTTTTGGGCATGCAATTGAGAATGTACATGATCTGAGACATGGTGAAGCCATCAGTTATGGAATGTTGATAGCAACCTATATTTCAGAAAAAGAAGGATCTCTTAATACATTTGATGCTTCAAGGATAAGATCCTTTATTATGACCTCAGGGTTAATAAGTAAAATAAATATTAATGTGATAAGGGTGAGGGAAGTATTTATGACTGACAAGAAAAGGGAGGGAGATTTAATTCATTTTGTCTTGCTGCGTTCAATTGGAGAGGCCTTTTTTAAACCTATGAAAATTGAGAACCTGGAAAAGCATCTTCAGGAATGGGCAGATTCATTTATTAAGATATAAAGTCAAAAAAGATGAGGTGTTTCAATTTGGCAAAAGTTCGCCTGGCCTCTAAGCTTATAACAACGACAATCAGATCAGGTGAAATCAAGGGTGTAGTGGCAGCTCCGGCTTCTAAAAGTATGATGATCAGGGCCCTGGTGGCCGGAATGCTGGCTGATGGCACTTCTTTACTAAGAAATCCTTCTTTTTGCGATGATGCAATATCTACTATTGAAATAGCGAGGGGCCTGGGAGCAGATATTCAAACAAAGGAAAATATAGTAAGTATAACCGGAGGATTTGAACCGGTAAAAAAAGTATTGAACTGTGGAGAGTCGGGCCTGGCCATTCGCATGTTCTCATCTATAGTTTCTCTGCATAACGAAGAAATTACACTTACAGGGACAGGAACACTTAGAGAGCGCCCGCTGGGAATGGTTGTTGGTCCGTTGCGTTCTTTAGGTGTACAAATTACAACTGAAAGAGATTTGCTTCCTGTGAGAGTAAAAGGACCATTGAAAGGCGGTTTTGCAAAAGTTGACGGGTCGCTGAGTTCTCAGTTTTTAACAGGCTTACTTATGAGTTTGCCTCTCGTGGACGGTGATTCTGAGCTGGAAGTTACAGATCTGCAAAGCAAGCCATATATAGACCTGACACTGCAGGTTATTAATGATTTTGGAGTTGTGGTGGACCATAAACATTACAAAAAGTTTGTAATTAAGGGTGGACAGAAATATATGCCAAGAGAATATACGGTGGAAGGTGACTGGAGTGGTGCGGCATTTCTTTTGGTAGCAGGTGCCATTGGAGGTGAAGTTGAGGTCCGGGAAATAAATTTAAATTCTGAGCAGGCAGATAAAAAAATTCTGAATGCATTGGAAATGGCAGGAGCAAAAATTGAATACAGAAAAAAATCCATAATTATCAGCAGGGATAAATTAAATGCTTTTGAGATGGATATTGCTGATTGCCCCGACCTTGCACCCCCTTTGGTGGCACTTGCAGCTCATTGCAAAGGAGCAACCAGGTTAAA
>JAUWMO010000169.1 GCA_030613125.1 Bacteroidota bacterium
CAGGTTACTCAAATAAAGCAATTGAATATTTTACAAGAAAAGTGAATGTTGGAAAAATAGAAAATCCAAGTGTGTCTCTTTTATACACAGGATCTTGTGGTGATACAATAAAAATATATTTAATGATCGATACCGGAGTAATAATTGACGCAAAATTTGAAGCCATTGGGTGTGCAGGAGCTTTTTCTGCTGGTTCGGCTCTTTTAGAAATTATTAAAGGAAAAAGTATAATTGAAGCAGAAAAGACAAGTATTGAAGATATTATTGAACATCTTGAGAGTGTACCGAGTACTAAAATTGATTGTATCTACTTAGCAAGAAAGGCTTTTGAACAAACTCTTAAACTTTTTAAAGAGAAAAAATCACATTGAATATTCCATTGCACAATTATAACTCAAAATCGATAAATAACAGGTAGATACGTTAATATTTTTAATCATCATATGAAGATTGCTATTGCAAGCGGTAAAGGTGGGACAGGTAAAACAACTCTGTCCACAAATTTGGCAGTTTACCTTTCTCAAAAATACAAGGTTGTCCTGATTGACATGGATGTTGAAGAACCAAATTCAGGATTGTTTATTAAGGCAGAGCTTTTTAAAGAGGAAAACAAATTCAAAATGATCCCTGAATGGATAAAGGATGAATGTACTCTATGCGGTATTTGTCAGGAAGTATGTAATTTTAATGCGATAATACAATTGGGTACTAAAATTATGGTCTTTCCGGAATTATGCCATGGATGTTATGCTTGTTCAGAATTATGTCCAACATCCGCCCTTCCAATGATCCCGAAAAAAATGGGTAAACTCAGGCATTATGAAAACAATAATCTAAGTTTTGTGGAAAGCAGGCTCGATATTGGCCAGGAACAAGCAACTCAGTTGATTAATCAAACTAATAAATATGTTGATGAATACTTTCCTGGTGAGATCATTAAAATATATGATGCACCTCCCGGAACATCCTGCCCGGTAATGGAAGTAACCAAGGATACCGATTACGTGATTTTAGTAACTGAACCTACCCCTTTTGGATTACATGATCTGAAATTGGCAGTTGAAACTATGAAAGAACTAAAAAAAAATTACGGGGTTGTTATTAATCGTTATGGTATCGGAAACGATGAAGTACAGAATTACTGCAAAGAAGAAAACATTCCTGTACTTGCCAAAATTCCTAATGACCGCCAAATAGCAGAATTATATTCAAGCGGCGAATTGATTTACCAAAAAGTTCCGGAAGTTGAACAGCAGTTGGAAAATATAGGGAATTATATTTTGAAATGAAAGAAATTGTAGTAATCTCCGGGAAGGGAGGAACAGGAAAAACATCAATTACTGCATCTTTTGCTTACCTGGGTGGTAAAGATGTTATTGTGGCTGATTGTGATGTTGATGCTGCAGATATGCATCTTCTGTTGCAACCTGATTTCGCAGAATCGGAAGATTTCTATAGTGGAGAACTTGCAAATATTAGTCAGGATGAGTGTAATCAATGCGGGAAATGTGCCGATGTTTGCCGTTTTGAAGCTATAACAATAAAAGATGGCAGGTATATAATAGATCCGTTTGAATGTGAAGGCTGCGGATATTGCGCCCGTGTTTGTCCAACAAATGCAATTACAAATGAAGAATTGAATGTTGGAAAGTGGTATATCTCCAACATAAAGACCGGTACCACGATGATACATGCCAAACTTGGAATTGGTGCAGACAACTCAGGTAAGCTGGTTGCAAAAGTTAAGAATAAAGCAAAACAGATTGGAAAAGAAAATAATAAAAGTTACATATTAATTGATGGCTCCCCGGGGATTGGATGTCCTGTTATTTCATCACTCTCAGGTGCAGACTATGCTCTTTTAATTACTGAGCCATCCGTCTCGGGGTTGCATGATTTAAAGAGGGTACATAAGCTCGTTAAGAAGTTTAACATAAATGCAGGATGCATTATCAACAAAGCTGATATTAACCAGAAAGTAACGAGGGAAATTGAAGAGTTTCTATATAAAGAAGAAATATTACATATCGCTAACCTGCCGTATGATGAAACATTCACAATGGCCATGACAATGGGAGAAACTCTGGTTGAACATACAGATAATGATCTGACAGAAATTATATCGGGGAGTTGGGAAAAAATTAAACAGATATTAACATAATCCATTATGATGTCACCGCTATTCAGTTATTTATTGATACCATTTTTAGTAGCAATGTTTTTAGCTGTTAATATGGGAGGAAGTGGAACTGCTCCAGCTTTTTCGGTAGCATTTGGTTCAAATATTATCCGGAAAAGCTTAATACCCGGCTTATTTGGCATTATGGTTTTCCTGGGGGCAATATTAGCAGGTAAAGGAACTGCCACAACAATTGGCAAGGACTTATTAGCACCTGAAATGATGAGTTTTACGGTGGTTTCAATAATTCTTTTTTCGGTATCAATTGCTTTGCTTATTGCTAATTTAGTTGGAATTCCACAATCAACAAGCCAGGCAACTGTCATGGCAATTACAGCACCTGCTGTTTATTTCAATGCTCTAAGTTCTGAAAAATTATTTTTTGAGATAATACCTGTTTGGTTCATTCTACCTGTTATTTCTTTTATTATTTGCTTTTTGATAGGCAGATACATATATAAACCAATAAGGAAAAAAGGATATACTATGTCAAAAAAACTAAATGAACATTATGTACTTAAGGGATTGATACTAATTATGTCTTTATATGTAGCTTTTTCAATTGGAGCTAATAACGTTGCAAATGCCGCAGGCCCTATTGCTACAATGACAACTAATGAATTGAAGATTGATATGGATAAAAATTTTATTTTAATTATGATATTGGCTACTTTGATAGTTGCACCATGTTTTGGAATTGGCAGTTCAATATTCGGACATAAGATTGTAAGAAAAACAGGTAAGGAAATAGTTTTATTTGGAAAGATTGAAGCTGTCATAATTGCATTTGTATCAGCAAGTTTATTACTTGCTGCTGCGTTGACCAAAGGAATTCCAACATCACTGGTT
Source organism: Bacteroidota bacterium (assembly GCA_030613125.1). Classification (GTDB taxonomy): domain Bacteria; phylum Bacteroidota; class Bacteroidia; order Bacteroidales; family VadinHA17; genus JAUWMO01. Next base: position 3,029 of record JAUWMO010000169.1, read on the forward strand.
CAATTAAATGTTGGTGCAATTCTGGGAATCGGTGTTGCTAAACTGGGGTTTAAAAACATTTTTAAAAAAACAGAAGTAAATATATTTTTTGCTATGTGGATAATAGCACCAATCATTGCCTTTCTTTTATCCTTTTCATTGATATATTTTGCAGACAAATTAGACTATTTATAACGAATAATAATTGAAAAACAAATAATATGAAAATTGCATTTACAACGAAAGGAACGGAATGGGATTCTATGATGGACCCCCGTTTTGGACGTACTGAATATCTTCTTGTATATGATGAGGACAAAAATGAACTCATACATTTCGATAACAGGACGATAGAAAATGAGGCTCATGGTGCAGGCCCAAAAACTGCACAAAAATTATTTGAACTAAATGCCGGTGTTTTAATTACCGGGAACGGCCCGGGAGGCAATGCGGCTACCGTTCTTGAACAAGCCGGGATTAAGATCTATGTCGGGGCCGGACTAATGACAGTTAAAGAAGCTTTTGAAGCATTTAAGAATAACGAATTAAAAAAGTTTTTGTCATGATAACACAAGAAGATGTTATTAACGCAATCTCAAAAGTCAGACACCCTGCCATTGATTTTACATTATTGGAACTGGGAATAGTTAAGAATGTTAAATTAATGGATAATACAGTAGGACTGGAATTTGCCTTTCCTTTTCCAAATATACCCATTGCTGACCAGCTTATCAGTTCTATTGAGAAACCTATCCGGGATCTGGGATTACTCCCTGTTTATAAGGTTGCTATAATGACTGAAGATGAAAAAGCAAGGTTCATGGAAATGGAAGCACAGGCATGGAAAGGCCTTTAAGACAAAAGAAATATTATAAAATTTAACAAAAACATTTAAAAATGAAAAAATTAAAGTTGAACCTGGTGATTGATGCTGTTATGCTAATTATTATGATGGCAATAATAGGAATTGGATTACTTGTAAAATACGTTCTACTAACAGGGCAGGAAAAATGGGATAAATTTGGAGAGAACCTTGACTTTTTCTTGTTGGGTCTTGACAGGCACGAGTGGGGTAAAATTCATTTTATACTTGGTCTGATATTGATTGGTCTATTGGTGCTCCATACTGTCCTGCACTGGAAGATGATTTTAAATATTTTTTGTAAGTTGATAAAAAATAAAAAAACCAGGGTGTTTACCGCCGTGGCGATCTTATTCCTTTCAATTATTCTGGTATCTTTCCCATTGTTTATAAACCCAACTGTAACAGGAACAAGCTTCAAGGGGAGGAACATGTATTCCGACATGGATAAAATTGAAACCATACGTAAAGATGAACATCTGAATACAGTGAAAGAACCCATTACCGGTGGAAATACTGAAAACAAACCAATGCGTATCACCCCCCAGGCTGAAGATCACTCCCGTGGCCTCCATCGGGGTGAGGCCCATTCACCAGGTTATGGCCGGCAAAATACAACTGAAGATACACATCATAATCTTCAATCTGAGATTGATGTAAGAGGCAATATGACTCTTCTTGATATAGCAGAAAAATATGAGGTGCCGGCTGATTATATAAAAAGAAAACTAGATATCCCGCTGTCAACATCAAATAATCATAGATTAGGCCAACTGCGAAAAGTGCATGGATTTACCATGAGTGAAGTCAGGGAAATAATTTATACCTATCAAAAAACAAAATAATATCTAAAATGAAAAGAATAATCAATTTCTATATTGAAGGATTTAAAAGCCTGCAAAGTCACGGGATAAAACTCTGGATTATTATTATGATAAAACTATTTATCATTTTTTTCATTTTAAAGGTTTTTTTCTTCAGGGATTTCCTTGATACCAAATTCGATAACAATACTGATAAAAGTAATTATGTAATTGAACAACTAACTAAACAGTAAAATTTATGGTAGATTTTGATGTAGCATTAGTTGATTGGTCCAGGGCACAATTTGCACTCACCGCGATCTACCATTGGATCTTCGTTCCACTCACTCTTGGATTGTCTTTTATTGTTGCATTTATGCATACAATGTATTACAAAACAGGGGATGAAGAGTGGAAAAATATGACAAAATTCTGGATGAAACTTTTCGGAATTAATTTTGCAATTGGGGTAGCAACCGGAATTATCCTTGAATTTGAATTTGGCACAAACTGGTCAAACTATTCGTGGTTTGTAGGAGATATATTCGGTGCTCCGCTTGCTATTGAGGGAATCCTGGCATTCTTTCTGGAATCTACCTTTATAGCTGTAATGTTTTTTGGTTGGGAGCGAGTAAGTAAAAAATTCCATATGCTCTCCTCCTGGTTTGTTGCCTTTGGTTCAAATTTATCTGCATTTTGGATCTTAGTTGCAAATGCATGGATGCAAAACCCGGTAGGCATGCAATTTAACCCCGATACAGTAAGGAATGAAATGGCTAACTTTTTTGATGTTGCCCTATCCCCAACTGCAGTATTCAAATTTCTTCATACGGTTTCGCAGGCTTATATAATTGGTTCTTTGTTTGTAATTGCTGTTAGTGCATGGTTTATTTTAAGGAACAGACATATTCTATTTGCCAGGAAAAGCATTTTGATAGCTTCGGTCTTTGGACTTCTATCTTCAATATTTGTGGCCTTTACCGGTGATAGCTCAGCATCTGATGTTGCACAAACACAACCTATGAAACTTGCTGCAATGGAAGCACTTTATGATGGTGAAGTAAATGCAGACATGTATACGATAGGGGTTCTGAATAAGGCTGAAGATAATGACAATTTTACCGGAATTAGAATACCCGGTATGTTATCAATTCTTGCATTCAGAGATGCAAATGCATTTGTTCCTGGAGTTAATGATCTTGTAAATGGAAATGAAGAACAAAATATTCTTTCGGCAGAAGCCAGGATAGAAAAAGGAAAAATAGCTATAAAAGCCCTTGCTGATTATAAGGAAGCGAAAAAACAGAACAAAAATAAGCTGGCTGCAGAAAAGTTACTGGAATTTGAAGCAAATTATGAACACTTTGGATATGGTTATTTTAATAACAAAAGAGAAATTGTGCCAAATGTTCCCTTAACATTTTATTCTTTCCATATTATGGTAGGTCTGGGATTGTTATTTATCTTACTTTTTGCGTGGTTGTTATATGCAAGCCTGAAACAAAAAATTATACAAAATAAATTTCTTTTACACATATCAGTCTGGTCAATCCTGTTTGGCTATATTGCTTCTGAGTTGGGATGGGTTGTGGCTGAAGCAGGCCGGCAACCATGGACAATACAGGATATATTACCAGTTTCAGTTTCAACTTCACATTTAAATGTGGGTTCGGTCCAAACTACATTCTTCATATTTCTTGGACTATTCACTATTCTATTAATAGCTGAAATTAAAATAATGGTTACTCAAATTAAAATTGGACCTGATGAAAAAGGAGGTAGCCATGTTTAGTAATTTATCACATCAGGCTTTACAACAATATTGGTGGATAATAATTTCTTTACTGGCATCAATATTAGTGTTTTTAATGTTTGTTCAGGGTGGACAAACTCTTTTAGGTCAATTATCAAAAAATGATAAAGAAAGATCAATATTGGCCAACTCTATTGGTCGGAAATGGGACCTCACTTTCACTACTCTGGTTACATTCGGGGGGGCATTCTTTGCTTCATTCCCATTGTTTTATTCAACCAGTTTTGGCGGGGCTTACTGGGTATGGATGTTGATTATGTTTTCTTTTATCATTCAAGCAGTATCTTATGAATATCGAACAAAAGCAAATAATTTACTTGGGCGTAAAACCTATGATGCATTTTTGTTTGTTAATGGAATATTGGCAACAATATTAATTGGTACTGTGATAGGAACATTTTTTACAGGTTCTGAATTCTCTGTTGATAAAATTAACATTACCAATGTCAAAGACCCGGTAATTTCAAGATGGGAAACTGCAACCCATGGTTTGGAAGCAGCATTAAATATTACAAACCTGGCTCTTGGATTGACAATTTTCTTCCTCTCACGAGTTCTTGCAATGCTCTATTTTATTAATAATATTGGTAATGAAGCCATTGTTGAAAGATCTGTAAAAACACTTAAAATGTGCAGTGCTGCTTTTCTTGTCTTTTTCCTGTTATTTGCAGGTTTGTTACTAACAAAGGAAGGCTTTGCTGTTGATCCCGACACCAAAGTTGTCTTTATGGAAAAATTCAAATACCTCCATAATTTAATAGAAATGCCGTTAGTGCTAATTATCTTTTTGACAGGTGTGGCAGGAGTTTTATACGGTATCTTTCTTGGAGCTTTTAAAACTTCGGTAAAGGGA
>JAUWMO010000207.1 GCA_030613125.1 Bacteroidota bacterium
TTGCTACAGAATATTGTTGGCGTTAGTAGCTTTCGTCAGCAAAAAGTCCTCAAAATAAAAGATGGGCTGCAATTAGGGATCCCTGCAGTTATTGGTTCATTTATTGGAGCTGGAATAGCCGTTCAGTTCAATGATGAAATAATGAGTCTGATCATTGGCATATTGCTGGTGATAATGTTTTTCCTGATTATTTATAAACCGGATAAATGGATTAATAGCCAATCAGAACAGATTGTAGGCAAACCATCATGGGTACAAATCATCATTTTTTTCTTTATTGGTATATACGGAGGTTTTATTCAGGCAGGTGTTGGTTTCTTTCTTCTTGCAGGGCTGGTTCTGGGGACCGGACTAGATCTTGTACGTGCTAATGCGATTAAGGTGTTGATAGTTTTGCTGTATACTCCTTTTGCTTTAGGGGTGTTTATTTATCATGGTCAGGTAAATTTCAATCTTGGTCTGGTACTGGCTGCCGGGAATATGCTGGGCGCCTTGGTTGGCTCGCGGGTTGCTGTGAGTTGGGGACCTAAATTTATTCGTATCGTCCTTTTGGCAGTCATTTTAGGCTCCTCCTTAAAACTGATCGGTGTATTTGATCTGTTTTCCGGTTAAAATCTATTGTAATAAAAAATGGTAGGTTATGGTTCCTTTCTGGAATGCCGGGGCATTTGGTTTACGGTCAAATCTGGCTGCCAACGCTGCTTTGCGAGCTGCCCGTAAAAGATTTTCATCCAGAGTGGTAGACCCTTTTACCCCGGCTGTTGCTTTAGTAACTTTTCCACTACGATCAACAGTTACTTCAACAACTACAATCCCCTCAACCTGATAATTGTATTCGGGCAATGGTAAAGATTGAGGAGTTCTGCCTGAAAGGCTATATGATATTCCTTTATTGCCCAAACCAGTACCGGAATAATTTTTTGATTCAGTTGAGCCATTTATACCTCCCTGATTCCCTTCCCCTGAAGTGATTCCTTCGTTCTTACTTTCATTTACAACTGTATTTTTGCCCGAAAAAGCATTTTGTGTCCTTCTATTAATTTCATTGATCTTTCTTTGTTCTTCTTCCAGTCTTTTCCTTTCAAGTTCTTCCTGTCTTTTCCGTTCAAATTCAGCTTGTCTAATCCTTTCAATTTCTTCCTGCCTCTTGCGCTCTGCTTCAAGTTCTTTTGGATCCGGTTTTTTTTCAACCTTTTCTTTTCCAGAAGGAACTGCCACAGCTTCCTCAAAATCCTGTGTCACTACTTCTTCTTCATTGGATTCTGTAATTATTTCTGGTAATGAAGTGCTTTCCGGTTCCGGCTTAGTTTCTTCTACAGATGATGCAGTGGAAGGTTCGATTAATCCTGATCCCTGATCTTCAGTCCCAAAATTTATAAGAATCCCTTCTTCTTCGGGTAGGGGTAAAGGAGTAGTGAATCCGAGAAAGATTAAAAGTATTATCAGAACAATGTGAAATACAATTGCTCCAACAGTACCTTTTTTATGTTCCAAAAAAAAACTCATTTAATTGGGACTTGTTGCCAATATTAATTTATAATTATTGTTTTTGGCAATATTCATTACTTTCACTACATATTCTATTGGTACCCGTTTATCAACATGCAAAGCTATATAAGTTTCCGGGTTTTGCCCTATTCTTTCATGTAGAATCGATTCGAGGTTGTCAATTTCAATTGGCTGATCTTCAATATAATACCTGATGTCTTTTGTGATAGACACTGTTGTAAACGGTTTAGCTGAAGTTTGATGTTTACTTTGTGGTAATAATAACTTCAAAGCAGTTGGGTGGATCAATGTGGAGGTAATCATAAAGAAAATGAGCAACAGGAATACAATATCTGTCATTCCTGACATACTAAAAGCAGCACTTACTTTATTTCTGGATTGTATAGCCATCTGTGATATTAATCAAATAAAATAAAATTATCATTCATTTACCGGTTCATTAAGCAGATCGATAAATTCTGAGGTCCTTGCTTCAAGCATAAAAACAACCTTTTCAACCTTTGAAACAAGAACATTATATGCAAAGAAAGCAATGATCCCAACTATCAATCCTGCAACAGTGGTGACCATAGCAATGTAGATACCATTAGAAAGTAATGATACATTTATATTGCTTCCTGCAGTTGACATATCATAAAATGCTTTGATCATACCCATAACTGTACCCAGAAATCCGATCATTGGCGCGCCACCAGCAACTGTTGCCATAGTTGGCAGACCTTTTTCCAGTTTATATATTTCAAGTTTCCCTACATTTTCAAGTGCGGCATTTACGTCTCTGATTGGTCGCCCTATCATTTTAATCCCTTTCTCCAGCATTTTTGATACAGGACTATTTTGGGATTGACACAAGGCCAGAGCAGATTCGACTTTCCCGTCATGTATATAATCTTTTATGCGGTTCATCAACAGGGAATCCTCTTTTTGAGCCTGTCTGATCACAAAAAAGCGTTCGAAAAAAATAAAAACAGCAATGAAAGAGAGAACAACAATAGGGACCATCACCCAGCCACCTTTAAAAGCAAGTTCCCAAAAAGACAAAGTTATCTCACCGGCCTGATCAGAAGCCTGAGAAACGGTGTCAGCAAGCTGAATTTGGGTGATAATTAATAAATCATTCATTTTAATAATTGGTTTAATGCGAAATTATAAAAAAAACGAGATATAGAATTATTATCTATTTATTCAGTTCAAAGAAACAGGTGAATCTTTTTATCTGAAACAGCCGCAAAGAAAGTGAATTTTTGTGAAAATTTGAATTTTACAAGGATCATAATTTCTTTCTATTCCTTTTGACTTTTCTTTTTCTCACCTTTTGGCTTAAACAACTTGTACCAGTAACCTTCTATCAACTTTCCGAATGAGTTGAACTCTTCACGGAAGAACACACCAATTCCGGAAGTGTAAGGAGTTGATTCATATATCATTTTATCATTGGGTCTGGTAAATGCTTTCACTCTGAATTTGCCTTTCTTATCAATTTTTACTTCTATCGACACATCTCCAACAATATCGTTTGAACTGTTGACATTCTGGTTCTGCTTTTTACCCATATCAATACTGCTGTTAATTAGCACCCGGTCGTTCAGTATCTGGGTTGAAAGAGCAACTTCTATTTCCTGGCTGCTCACTTCATCCCCGGGTCTGTAATGAAAACCTATATCAAAATCGTTGCTGATCTGTGAAACCCAATTACTTAGCTGATTGGAAAGCAGTTCTGCTGTGGTTACCTGTACAGCACTACTTTGAATTGGAGAAGATCCCGGAGGGGCATAACTCGGATCTGGTAAAAAACTATTGATAATTAATAACGACAGGAATTGCTTATTGAGGTCTTCCTCCGTATTAATGGAATTCTCTAATCTGGTTTTAGTATCCTCATCAGCTGTAGGTAAGGATATATTAAAATTTATGTCTGGAGATTCCAGTTTGCCATATAGATGAATCTCGCAATCAACCGGTATTCTCCTCTGATATGCATCATCATAAAACAGATTATATAAGGAAGTCCTGGTTTTGTAAATAGCTATAACATCAAGTGTAGCATCAGTGGGGTTACCGGTCCAGGTTATTTTACTTCCTTGTTTAACCTCAAACTTTTTATTGATTACGTGACTTAAGGAGAAGTTATAAGTCCCCTTATCAATCATGTATTCTCCGAAAATATCAAATTTGCCGGAAGTGTTAAAATTCATCCTTAATCCCCCTGTACCTCTTACAACAAGAGATCCTCCAGCAGCAGGATCAAAAAGAACTACAGCTTCTGCTTCGGGTGTGGTTTCAAGGTTAATATTCATTTCAAGATTACTTTTACGGTCTTTTTTACTCCGATACTTCTGTTTCCTTTCCTCTATGTGGTTTTTCTCTTTTTCTTCCAGTGAAAAACTCACAAAATTCATATCTTCAATAACTTTCCCTCTGTTTAGTGGCAGAAAAAAGTTTGTATTGTTTTCCGTTTTTGCAACAATATCCATTGTAAGCTTATCAGGAGAACCATATATTGAAGTTGTTCCTGATATGTAGGCAATACCGTAAAAGATATCATTTTGCCATTCTTCAAGATTTAATAGCAGAAGTTTGTCAGGTTCAATTTGCAGATCAAACCATAGATCCTTAAAATTTTCAGCAGTAATCGATCCGTTCAAAACAGCCTGATTTCCAAGTGTGTCAAATATCTCAATGTCCTTAAATATGAATTGATTGTTTTCTATTTCAACCTGATCGGTAAATGAATACCTTGTATTCAGATAATCGATCTTTGTACTTACCTTCTGAAGTTCAATTTTGCCCGTGAGTTTGGGTTTTTTTAAATCACCATAAAAGGAAAGGTTTCCGGTTGCCAACCCATTTAGATCGCTTAGAATATTTTTGAGAAAGGGTTGAAATATTTTGATACGTAATTTGTCTGTGGTAATTTCCAGGTCGATTGTGTTTCCGGTAATATTCAGGTCTCCTTCAGCATGGATTTGTTCCTGATTTCCATTTTTTGTTACTGCTAAAAGGTGTACTGATTTTTTTTCCGGATCCCATTCACTAATAAATGTTCCAGTTCCAAGTGGTACATGGTTTATGTGAAGATCCTCAAACTGTAAGTGAGACAGAAACATTGGTTGTGCATATAGTCCTGAAAGTCTGGCGTCCCCATTTACTATCCCTGTAAAACTAATTTTATTGTTAAGTAAACTCAATGTGTTTAGTTCCAGATTCCGGGTTTGAAGTAAAAGTGTATCTAATGGGTTATCACTTATTGTACCATTCACCTTAAGGTATTTCTGATCACTTTTAATTATAAACTCATTAAAATGGACAGAGTTTGAATCAAGTCTGATTACATTTTCATTAATATGCCAGGCGATATTTTTATGGATTAATTTTGTGGCAGGTATGGTAATTTTTGTTTGGAGTGTGTTGTCAACCCGGTTCCTGCTAAAGTTTGATTGGATGTCAATATTACCTTCGTATAACAGTGAATCTTGTTTAAACCAGTTTAATCCAAAAAACACAGAATCATTTCTAAAATCTGACACAAGATTAAAATCACTAAACTCAATTTGATTAGTTAAATACAGATCTTCACAGGTAAATGCGAATGATAGATCAGTCATTCCTTTTGTGGCCAAAATGAACCTGGGATAGTCGAATATGGTTTTACCTGAATAGAAATAGTCAGCTTCTCCCTCCAGTAATATTTGATTCCTTGAAGGATGAAACCATCCACTTATTTTAGCGCCTGGTGCAATATTATAAGTTGGAAAAAAGAAATCACTGAGTTTGTCAACATTTTTTAAAGTCGCCTCAAACTGAAAGTTATTTTGGTGAATTCCGTTAGTATCAGGAAAACTCTTAAATGTTGATGGAAGAAAGTTAGCCTGCAGATATTTGAAGGAAGGAATTAATTTATTGAATTCATATTGCCCTGTTAACTGTGCATCCAGATAATCAGTTTTTAAAATAATCCAACTGGAATCCGGATGGTTATTGGCCGTAAGAGTAAAATCGTATGCCTCAAGTTCACGCCCCTGAGATTTATACCTTGAGTTCAAAAGTTTAATTGTACCATTTATGTTATCAAGATTATTACCCAGGAAATTGGCAGTTATTAATAATGACAGCTCAGCTGTTGAATCATCTGGCATGAGGTTTAGATAATGCAGACGGGAAAAAGGGACATTCAGTGTAAAATCAAATTCAGGTACTTCAGAGGTAAAATCAAGCAGTCCGAGAAAATCAAGCCTGATATTAGGATCATTTATTGAAACACTCCCATCAAATGATTTTTCTTCGAAAACTCCATTTAACTGAACATTTCTGTACTCATAATTATTGATCTCAATATTTTCTATTATACCTTCCATCTGGCTATTAAAAGAGTTATCCTCAAAAATGGTTCCGTCTATTTTCACATTCATGTTCAATTTTCCAATCATTTCGTCAAGATTGGTTAATCTTCCTAACTTAAAATCCTGCATTTCAATCCTCCCCTCAAAACGAATTGCTTTCGCAGTATCCGGCATAATTGCAATATCTGTCAACGATTTCCCCAGTTCAGTTTCAATCTTTCCGTAACTCACGAAATCATTATAAAAACCTGTAAAAACACCTTCATACTTAAAATAACCCAGACGTACGAGACTTTCATGCAAATGGATCTTCTCATCAGTCCCTGGTATGTTAATCTGCATTAAATCATCCGGGTATAAATACATATTATTAAGATCAATAAACCAGAATG
>JAUWMO010000371.1 GCA_030613125.1 Bacteroidota bacterium
AGCCAGAAACCAAATAACGGTTACTTCAAATGCTTCATCTTATCTTAGGCAATATGATTATAGCTATGATCCCACAAGTGAATTGTATAAAAATGAATCGGGAGCTTTAGTTGGATTGGGAGTAAAAATACCATTATGTAAGAAGGTTCAATTCCTTATAGACACAAGATATGAAACCGGCTTAACAAAAGCTGTTAATGAGAATGCAGAATTCGGGGATTATCATGTTATTGGCGCCTTTAAAGATGTTTATAACCGGTCGTTTTCCGTTAACTTGGGTATTTTTTACAGGTTTAAAAGTCCGGAGTAAACGGTAAACTCATCAGACCACTGCTACTGCAAAGCTTAATACTCACCGGGGGACTCCAAATTACCCGGTGAGTAATTTTTATTTAAATGGTGAGGCCATATAATCTTCTATATCCAGCCAGTGATCAAGCATAATTTTCCTTTTTTGTTTTAGCTGCTCAATCAGATCATAACCAAGTAAAAAGGTGTCTTCATGGGCCGGATCTTTAGCATGGTTTATAAGATCCATTCCCCCGTTTTCCAACAGGTCAATCAATTCCTGTGTATTATCCAGCTCATCGCGCATAATCTCATTGAAATCAAGAAGATCCTGATCTCCTGTCCAGGTTGGAATTTTATTGGGCCTGTGAATCGGTCCCGCAAGAACTTCCCGGTTTCGGTTACGGATAATCTGTGCGTCGTTAAAATTACCACAACTCCTTGCAATACTGCTATAAATACGCAGAGCCATTGCCATATTATCCAGGAACTCTTGTTCAGGGGCATTGGAAATTCTTTCCATTGAAGTATAGACCCTTCTTAAGCCCGGCAGGAATTTAGCCACAGTTCCCATGGGTAAAGCGTTGTGGCTTCCTCCATGAATATCCATGTAATCCATACGTGCTTCATCAACGGAAACATTAAAAATATGAGGGAGAAAATATTTCTCTTCCTCAGCTGTGAGTCTTTGCGGAGCAATTACCAATGGACGGGTAATATGCCTTGTTGACACTCCCCAATATTGTGTACTAAATCTACCCAATGCGACCCTTTTGTATTTAAAAGCTTCGTCTAAAGCAACAAAGGCATTGAACAACCGGTCTGCCGATTCCTCTCCTGCCCACTTAACACATAGTTTTTGTAAGCTTTGCAATGTGGGGATCAACCCCTCTTCGGCAGGGTTTTTCAGATTGTCTTCAATAATATCGATAACTTTTTCCACTGTTTCCAGGCGCTCGGTGCCATGGCCATAAGCTCCGCCAAAGCCCATGTTATATCTTTGTGGTATACTTTCACTGTCCCTGTTCAGGGTTCTTAAAATACCAAGTGGATTTATGATTCCCTGTACCGGATATGCAGATCCTGCCATACTTCCAATATTTTTCACCGGAGGGTAATTTCCTCTCCCTAACCCCTGAAGGAAATAATTATCCGGCAGGTGACTTACAATCTCATCTACCTCGTTGTCAGTAAACATACCTCTCATGAAAATGTCAATATCATGACCGGTTTGTTTGGCACCGTTTTTAAATATATTAACCAGATTTAATACCCTTTCACTCATGTTGAGGTTTTTGCAATCAGAAGGACCATTCGGACCGCTGTAAAGCCATTCCGCCCAACAAAATCCCGACCCGGCATCGTTCATGCTGAAATAAACGGTATTGACCTCAGGCACATTTTTAAATAGTTTATTTACCATATTCTGATACATTTCCCGTGTTTCTTCCTGGTTAAAGCAAGGTGCAAACTCTTTTTGCAGGCTGCGTCTCGGGTGATCCACCCTGGGGCCCCGCAAATGAGGGTAAGCTTCAAAGAATGCTTCTGGCAGAAAATAAGGTTCATTACACCTGAATCCGGCTTTCAGGCCTAAATCCCTGATTATTTCCACTTTGCTCATAAGGAGTTGGCGGTTTTTCTTCACAAATTCCTCAGGAATAAACGGGGCGATCTTCTCATCGGGAAAGAACTTTGTAATGCTTCGGTCATAGGCTGCATATTCATGCCATGGACTACCACCTTCAGGTATTTCATAATCAGTTTTTTTTGCAGTATAACTGATAGTCATATCAATCCTTCCAAATGGTTTCAAGCGGGCGAACTGTATGGCAAAGGCCCTGAACTCGTTAATATCGCGGATCGGAGAATAAACAAAAAAAATTGCTTTTTCCGGCGGAGAGTTTTCCTTCAGGGCAACAGATGAAGTATTTTTTCTGACTTTGTTTTGGGGTTCATTATGAGCGATTGACTGTCCGGTAACTGAACCGGCTAAAAAAGCCAATAAAAAAACAGACAGAGAACCTTTTATCAAGTTGAACATGTTGATTTTTTTTTGAAATTAATAAATTAAATTTAATATTTACAAAATAATTTATGTTTCATTATAAAAATATAATATTTAATTGTTTTATCCTTTTATAAATGATTCGTAAAAAATTAAAGTAACTTAATGAAAGTTTTACTCAGCTTTAATTTGAATTAGAAATCCACCTTCTTTGATGGTGGTTATGTTCCTTTTTTGTTATACATGATAGAATTATTGTGCCAGGGGCACTCCTTTGGAGGAATATTGGAATATTGGAATGTTGTCCGCCCGTGCCGGTACGGACGGGGAATTTGCTCCTGTTAATGTCCATAGAATGACCAGTATGTGTCCTTTATGTGATAGAAAATACGTATTATAATCGCTCTGTTCTATATTACGTATCTTAAGGAAAAAGTATTTATTCATTTAATTTTTTGTCCTCAGGCCGGACTGGCCTTTACTTTTTCAATCCCTGCCCGACTGCGTCAGTCAGGCGGGGATAAAAAGTAAACAAACCCGCCCGAACGTGCCGTCCGGTACGGGCGGGAATCTTGTCAACGTCTATCTTCATGAGCGACAGCGAGTAAAACAATGATTCTACCCACTTCCAAACTATATAAGCTTTATA
>JAUWMO010000314.1 GCA_030613125.1 Bacteroidota bacterium
GGACTATCTGAGAACTTCCAGGACTCATCCGTAATAAACCTGCTTTTGCTCCCATCCATGTAAGTAATATCAAGCTGCAATTTTGCGCGTGGAGTATTAATACGTGAATCACGACCTCTCCAACCGTAACGGCCTTTCACTCTATAAATACGATACGCGCCATTACCCAGTATTATACCCGCAACATTCAAACCTTTTTTCAACTGTTCTGTTACATCATACGTAGAATAAAGTATCCTTTTTCGATAATCTGTCATCCCGGGATCCAATACATGACAACCAACCTTTTCGCCGTTAAGATAGAATTCGTAATGTCCTACACCGGTAACATAAACATATGCATGCCGGATCTCTTTGTCAACTTCAAATTCCTTTCTAAAAAGCGGAGCCGCCAGCGAAGTGTCTCTGGCAGCAATCCACTGAGCCTCCCAATCAGACATACTTAATAACCCTGTTTGGAAATAAGCAGTTTCGCTCCTGGAACTTTGCTTTTCATCCTGATTCCATACACTAACATTCCAATAATATTTCTTTCCGCTTTGAAGCGGAATACCCTGAAAGACTATATTTGTTGATTTGTCTGATAAAACCTTTCCCGAATCCCAAATATTACCGCGTTTCTTGCGCAATTTTCCGGGGCTATCGGCAACTAAAATACGGTAAGCCGATTGTGATACACCACGAAGTTCGCATAAAATATTCCAGGAATATCTGGGTTGATGCATATCAATCCCCAGGGGATTTGTGATATATTCACATTTTAACTCTGAAACTATCAGCTTTTTACTGTCAGTACAACTTGTAATTATTATTAACAATAAGCAAATTATAACGGTACTAATGGATAAAATTCTAAAAGTTTCTTTCATGTTTCTTTCGTTTTTATAATTATTATTATCTTAAGTTAATGATCAGATAATGAACTACCCTGCTGTGCCCCGTCGCTGTCCGCGTGTCGCCGTATCTTTCTTTGATCACCATAGCTTTAGCGAAGGTGATAGCGGAGGCGCAAGCGACAAGCGGCGGGGAATATAACCCTCTGAGATCCCGACGTACTTCGCAATCGGGATCCCCGCCTGACCGGACGGGCAGGAGTTCGTCTAAATTGTTTTAATGAGTTACTCGACGCCCACAGCCCAACACACATCCAGCTCGTGAAGGATTCGCTCACAAGTTCGCTCACCGTTCGACTTTTAAAATCATAGACTCACTGATTTAAGTAAGTGGATTGAAGAATGAATTTTTTTTTACTTTTAACAAATGAATTATGGTAAAATAATTCAAAAAATAGTTGAACTGTCTAAAATATCCTTTGTTTATGAATATAGATATCAAAGAGGTAAAGACAAAAAAAGATCTAAGAAAATTCATTCATCTTCCTGCAAGTTTACACCGTAATCATGATGCATGGATCCCTCCAATATATGCTGATGCCCGGACTTACTTCAATCCAAAAAAGAATAAGGGATTTGAATACTCCGACACTGTGCTTGCCCTGGCATTTTCAAATAATAATCTGGTTGGCAGAGTTATGGGCCTGATCAACAACAGGTACAATAAAATCCATAAAGAAGATCATGCCCGCTTTGAATTTATGGAATGTATTAATGACCAGCAGGTGGCACATTCCCTGATAACATTTGTTGAAGAATGGGCAAAAGAAAAAGGAATGAAAAAGCTAATTGGCCCATTAGGTTTCTCTGATAAGGATCCTCAGGGATTCCTGATCGAAGGCTTTGAATACACTGCTATACTTGAAACAGCATGTAATCATCCGTACATGGTTGATTTGATCACAAATGAAGGTTATGCAAAAAAGATTGATCTTAATGATTACCTGATTAAAGTACCAGAGAAAATACCTGAGCTTTATAAACGTATTTATACCAGAGTTACAAATCAATCAGACTTTAAGATTATAGAATTCAAGAAACGTAAAGAATTAAAACCTTACATAGTACCGGTATTTCGTTTAATGAATGAAACCTATGAAAAGATTTATGGTTATGTTCCAATGGAAGAGGATGAGATGATTAAGTATGCAAATAGATATTTACCAATCCTTGATCCCGAATTTGCCAAAATTGTTACTATAAATGATGAATTAATTGGTTTTGCAATAGCCATGCCTGATCTCAGCAGGGGTTTAAAGAAATCAAAAGGATATTTATTTCCTTTTGGAATCTTTCAAATTCTACATTCAATGAAAACAACAAATCACCTTGTTCTTTTGCTAGGCGCCATTAAATCTGAATACAGGGGGATGGGTACAGATGCGATGATGGCTATTAAGATGCTGGAGACTGCGCAGAGAAGAGGAATAAAGACAATTGAAAGCCATCTGATTTTAGAAAATAATGATAAGATGAATGCTGAAATTATTAAGGCTGGTGGTGAAGTATTCAAGCAATTCAGGATCTTCCAAAAAGACATTTAATACTAATTAAATGAAAATATTATCTGTAATCATACCTGCATACAATGAAGAAAACACCATAAAGGATATCCTGGAAAAAATTTCAGGTGTTACTCTTACTGACAACATCAAAAAAGAGATTATAATTGTTAATGATTGTTCAAATGATCAGACTGAAACGATCGTTAAAAAACACATGACTGGTCATACTGGTGGTAACATAAAGTATTTCCTTCAGGAGAAAAATATGGGGAAAGGAGCCGCTCTACACAGGGGTATAAAAGAAGCGACAGGAGATTATATAATAATTCAGGATGCCGATCTGGAATATGACCCAAATGACTACAACAGGTTGTTAAAACCTGTTATTGACGGATATGCCGATGTTGTATATGGATCGCGGTTTAAGGGTTCAAGCCCTCACCGGGTCTTGTTTTTCTGGCATTCGATTGGAAATTATTTTCTCACTTTCCTTTCAAACATATTTACTAACCTGAACCTCACCGATATGGAGACTTGTTACAAGCTGTTCAGGACCAAAACTTTAAAAACCCTGAATCTGAAAGAAAAAAGGTTTGGTTTTGAACCAGAAGTCACTGCAAAGATCAGTCGTATACCTGGAATAAGGATTTATGAAGTGGGTGTTTCCTATTATGGCAGAACTTATGCTGAAGGGAAAAAAATAAATTGGCAAGACGGATTCAAGGCAATATATTGTATTTTGAAGTACAGTATTTTTTCAAGAAATTGATTTAATAAATCATCCTGAGTTTCGCAATGGGACACCCATAATTATCAAAACAACAATGCTAAAGTCCTGTTTATGAGCATTATGTATTGTTAAAATCATTAAAAACTTCTGGTTGCGAAACTCAGGACCGATAAATTTTATGAATAGTCTTGTCAAATAACTAACCTATTTTAATTAACGATCAGGTGATCAAACTAATGTGCAATAATTAAGGAAGATTGCCATTGTCATGTCATGCATTAATGTACGAGAGTTTAAAACTTATAGGCTGCTCCCAAACCCAGATATTCCTTAAACTGTAGTTTTGATTCTCTTCCGATCTCGGCCCCGGAATCATCATACACCGGGAAGGTAACATCATTATCATACATCAGATGGATAGAGAAATTAATTATGAAGAATGGACCAATATTGACTCTTAAGTTTGCCTCCCAATCCAGATCTATTTTTTTCAGGGATTTATAGTCGGTAAATAAATGGAAATGATTCTCCAAATAGATATCATCATTAAAATTAAATGTATAATTGATTTTTACATATGCACCCAATTCCCTTTTTGATTTACTGTATTGAGGAATTCCATACTGCGTGTGTTCTACCATTGATGTATCAATAATGAAAACTGATTTGAACGTAACCGGGGATAACAAAAACCTATTCTTTTTAGAGGGCGTATATTCCAAACCCAGAGATGAATAAAGATAACCTGGCGAAAAAAAGTTTGATACGACTACTGAGTCATTAGGATATTTATATCCTTTGGCAAACTGGCTTTTAAGATTAAAACCTATGCTATAATACCACTTTTTTGAAGCTTTTAACCCGTAGTTGGAGTTTAGTTCCCAGAAATCCTCATTTTTCCTGATTTCTTTTGCACCAAGTTTCATCAAACCAAATTTCATGCGAAACATGTTTTCCCACTTATGTTTTCCCTTAATATATTTCGCATTAAAATCTCCC
>JAUWMO010000163.1 GCA_030613125.1 Bacteroidota bacterium
CTATTAACTTTTATGACAGGGCCGAACAGGAAATCAAGATAGTCTAACTGATGGGAGGCAAGGTCAAAAAAATGACCTCCTCCGGAGATGGAGGGAATCACCCTCCATTGAAGATTCGCTGGGTCCAGGTCTCCCTCCATAAAAGGTTTATTAAACCGGAGATTTACGTAACGTACATTACCAATTCTATTGTTTTCAACAAGTTCTTTTACTAATAAGAAACCGGGAAGTGACCTTCTGTAATAAGCAACAAAAAGGGGAATACCGGTTTCCCTGGAGACACTGTTCATTTCAAGACATTCCTCATAATTTCTGGCCATAGGTTTTTCCACATAAACGGGTTTCCCGGCTTTCATGGCCCGGATGGCATATTCAGCATGTGAATCAGGAGGGGTAGCCACGTATATGGCATTTACTTCCGGATCATTAATAAGATTTTGTGCATCATCGTACCATTTGGGTACTTTGTGACGATTAGCATAATCTTTTGCCTTTTCTCCATTGCGACGCATCACAGCAACCAGCTTCGAATTTGACACTTTATTGAAGGCCGGACCACTTTTAACTTCTGTAACAGCCCCGCAACCTATAATTGCCCATTGGACTTGCTTCATTTGTCTTATGCTTTTTAGTTTTATCCCCTGAAGGGGACTTCTGGTATGTGTTCCTGATTTATTTTGGTTACTATATTTTAATATTTCGTTCCTCTTTAGGGGTCAGGAGTAGATCAGGGATTTCGAGTAGCAGCTATCATTCAAACTTTATGGTATATAACATGCTTAAAAATATCCCGGAATTACTAAACCATTTGTTTCAGGATCTCATTTCTTTCATTTTCCTTATCCTCTTTATATTTAAGGCTTAAATAAATAAGCATAGCAAATATCGGCATGAGTGGCAGGATAAGGGCATTTACAAGACTGCTTAGAATAACCTGCAGCGGATTATTCATAAAATTCCCTGATTCAAAAGTTGAAGTGGGGTTGCTCACAATTTCAAAAAAATCAGAAGCAAAGGGTATCATTGTCAGGGCTCCCAATACTAATGATATCACCAAATACATTATAAAAAAAACTACTACCCACCCAATAATCTTCCACAGATCGGAGTGTACAAGTCTAAAACATCTTAAAATTGCATCGATTGGATTAGTATTTTCTATTACCAATAGGGGGACAATTGGAAAAAATATCGTTCCAAAATAGACAATTGCAGCAAAAGCTCCTATTATCAAAAGGAATAAACCCAGAACAGTCCCAAATATCATAATGATACCGGATAAAATTGTTGCTCCCAGCAATGGAAGGAAGTGAGTCTTAATTGCTTTTCCTAATAAGGAGAAATGTGTCTCACCCGGTTCCGGATCGGGATTCAGTAACAAATACGTCAGGAATAAATAAAGAAGAGTGTATCCAATAATTGTAACAAGAACTATCAGTGAGGTGTTTTTCAATAAGCTGACAGCTTTTTCAGGATCTTCTGCAATTGAATTAATATCCTCGATATATGGGACCATAAAGAGTGAGTTAAAATATTGTAACAGAAGAACTACCAGGAAACTATAAAAGAAAAACCATCCAAAATTCCTTTTGTATATTTCCCATGCATTCTGAAAAAGGCTGTCAATATTCAATTCCTGGTAGTTGGGATGTTCTTTATAATTTTCCATAATTTCTATTTACATAACAGGTTGTTGAACTTATATTTGAGTTTAGTAAAAGATTATTCTAAGAAGAGAATCAAAAGGCTCCAAAATATTTAATAACCGGACAAATTTACACAATATTTTATTCTAAATATTTAAACGATTTAGCATAGTACTTGATTGAATAATAGTATGTATGATAATATGTTAAGATCTTTTTCTTTAATGTTTTGATTTTGATTCTTATTTAAGTTATTTTTAGTAGGTACAGGCTTAAAGGAATATTATCTTTTATAGCTACAATTCAGTTATATTATTAAACCAATTATTTACAATGAAAACAACAAAGGTATTTTTATTTACTGCAATTTTTGTTTTGTTTGCGTGCAACAGATCTTCTGATTCTTACAATGGACTCACAACAAACATGGGTGAGTTGTACAGGTTATCCAGGGCAAAGACCCGGTCTATAAGCCCGGAAAATTTCACAGGCGAAAAAGGCAAAGGGGGAATGGCTACCCTTGAAGAAGGTAGCGCATCCAGGGCGGCCAGGGAGCTGGGTCAGGGCTGGAAAGTGAACCCTTATGTACGAATTCAACCGGGTGAAACATTTGTAATGGCTGAAATAAAAGGACCGGGTGCTATAAATCATATCTGGATGACACCCGCTGGTAACTACCGGCTTAGTATTTTCAGATTTTACTGGGATAATGAAACCGAACCTTCTGTTGAAGTGCCTGTTGGAGATTTTTTTGCTTCAGGATGGGGAAATGGGAATGAACCTGAGATCAGGTCCCTGGCTGTTTGTGTAAATCCCAGAAGCGGGTTTAATTCCTATTGGCAAATGCCATTCCGGAAAAAATGCAGGATCACAATGGAGAACCTTGATTCCCGGGAGATGGTACTTTATTATCAGATCGACTATTCACTAACCAGAATTAAGAAAGATGCCGGGTACTTCCATGCCCAGTTTAGAAGGGTTAATCCATTGCCTTACAAACAGGATTATACAATTATTGATGACATAAGAGGACGAGGACAATATGTGGGGACTTACTTGTCGCATGGAGCTTACAGCCCCGGTTGGTGGGGGGAAGGAGAAATCAAGTTCTTTTTGGACGGGGATACTGATTATCCCACCATTTGTGGAACAGGTGAGGAAGATTATTTTTGTGGGTCTTATGGTTTTGAGATGAGATGGGATGAAGAGAGAATAATGGATGTCTATACACCATTCAGCTCACTATATACAGGCTTCTATTTTGTGGATGATCCTGCTAACCAGATACACCTAAGCAGGGTTGGAGAATACCGATGGCACATAACCGATCCGGTTCGTTTTAATAAAAACCTTAGAGTTACAATTCAAAGCCTTGGATGGAAAAGCGAGGGAAGATACCTGCCTCTTCAGGATGATCTTTCTTCTGTAGCCTTTTGGTATCAAACTGAGCCACATAATCCGTTTCCTGATTTACCGTCACCAGATGATTTGATCATTGTTAATGCAAAACCAATAGATCATTTGGGGAAAGGTAAAACAGTATCATTGGCAACTGAACCAAATTCAAAATATGTTTCCAATCCCGGTTCTTTAACCGATGGACTATTAGGAACAAAAAAGATCAGTGGCGGATTCTGGATGAGATTTAAAGGTGATGATCTTGAGGCAGTTGTTGATATGGATACAGTACAATTAGTCAAAGAGATCAGGGTAAATTTCCTTTCTTCTCCCAGCTCGTGGATATTTAAGCCTGTTGAATTTGAAATTTTAGTTTCCACAAACGGAAAAGAATACCAATCGGTTTATATAACAGAAAATATTATTGAGCCTGATGATAATAAAGACCAAATCATTGAATTTGGCAGATCATTTGATAACCTGAATGTAAGATATATTAAGATTGTAGCTAAGAATACAGGAACTTGTCCCGAATGGCACCCGGGTTCAGGTGGAAAAGCCTGGTTATTGATTGATGAGGTTATAATTAATTAGAGTTTCCAAATAAATTAATCCGGAATCCGGGAGATTATTGTTAAGCTGCTAAATTATGAGGAACTGCTTAATCGATGGAAAAGGAATCCATACTAAATTGTTTATTGAAATGAAAACAAAAAGACCATTTCTTGTTGCTTTTATAGTTTTATTATTGGTATGCGGAATGACCATAGGCCAGGAAAGTAGTTGGCCTGTCCTTAAGCACTACGATAAAAACCATGTTGACCGGATTGCTTTACCTTTAGGTGGAATAGGTACAGGAACTGTTTCACTGGGCGGCAGGGGAAACCTTCAGGATTGGGAGATCATGAACAGGCCTGCCAAAGGCTATAATCCCGGTCCGAGATTTGAAATAGCACCTTTTTTTGTTCTGTTTACGGAACATGATGGCCATAAAGATACAAGGATTCTTGAAGGTCCGGTTCCTCTTTATGAATATGAGGGCAGCAGGGGTGTGTATAAATCTACCAACCATGGCATGCCCAGATTCAGAAGCACCACGTTTGACGCTGCCTATCCTTTTGGGCAGGTTCACCTGATTGATGAAAGATTGCCGGTAAGGGTTACAGTAAAGGGGTTTAATCCCCTGATACCAACCGATGCGGATAAAAGTGGCATACCAATAGCTATCATAAGAATAGAACTTAAAAATACCTCAGATACTGTTAT
The DNA here is from genome assembly GCA_030613125.1 of Bacteroidota bacterium. GTDB lineage: Bacteria > Bacteroidota > Bacteroidia > Bacteroidales > VadinHA17 > JAUWMO01. Next base: position 4,311 of record JAUWMO010000163.1, read on the forward strand.
AACTTCATCAATTTGCGGGTCTATGCAAAATTTTATTGGTGATGATGGAGCATTTGGAGAGGCACTTGGAAATAAAAATGAATTTCGGGAAGAAGATGAATTTAAAGGGATTTATTTCAGCTCCGGGAAGGTTGATATGGAGAAAGAACAGTGGGGTACAATTGCACTCACTACATCTTCCGATGGTGAGGTTACTTTCAGGACCAATTGGAAACGTCAACATTGGGGTTCTTCTGTGCTCGACTTCTGGGATGATTTTAGCGAAGATGGTTTACTGGAGGAAAGGCCGCCTACAGGTGAAAATTCACCCATGGCCTCGCTTGCCACTATGTTTCAATTGAAACCCGGAGAGACCAGGGAGGTTGAGTTTTATATTACCTGGCATTTCCCGAATATCATGGCATGGTCTGCTTCCATGTTAAAAAATTATTATACAACAAAATATACCGATGCATGGGATGTATTGAAAAAAACTTTTCCTGAGTTGAAGGCTCTTGAAAATGAGACTATTGAGTTTGTGAATGCATTTATCAAATCAGACCTGCCGGAGGTAGTTAAAGAAGCTGCTTTGTTTAATCTGAGTACACTGAGAACACAGACCTGTTTCAGAACTGAAGACGGGAATTTCTTTACATGGGAAGGGTGTAATGATGATTCTGGCTGCTGCTTTGGATCCTGCACACATGTATGGAACTATGAACATGCTACCGGATTTCTGTTCGGAGAGCTGGCAAAAAGCAAGAGGGAGATTGAATTTGGGATGGCAACCAACCAGGATGGTCTGATGAGTTTCAGGGTAAGCCTGCCAAAAGAGAATATTCAGTCATTTGGAGGGGCAGCTGCTGATGGTCAAATGGGATCCATTATGAAAATATACCGCGACTGGCAACTTTCTGGTGATGATGACATGCTTAAAAAATTGTATCCAAATATTAAAAAGGCTCTGCAATTTTGTTGGATCCCCGGAGGCTGGGATGCCGATGTTGATGGCGTGATGGAAGGAGTACAACATAATACTATGGACGTTGAGTATTACGGGCCCAATCCTCAAATGGGGATATGGTACCTTGGAGCACTCCGGGCAACTTCAGAAATGGCAAAATATATGAAGGATAAAAAATTTTCTGAAAAATGTATGACTTTATACAGCAGTGGCAGAGCATGGATTGATTCAAACCTTTTTAATGGTGAATATTATATTCATAAATTACAAATACCTGAAAATATTGGAGATATCAATCCGAAACTGGTAATTGGAATGGGAGGGAGTGATCAATTAGAACCGGACTATCAGCTTGGAGAAGGTTGTCTTGTTGACCAGTTAGTGGGGCAATATGTTGCTCATATATGTGGTTTGGGATATTTGGTTGATCCTTCTCATATCAGGTCAACCCTAAGTAGTATAATGAAATACAATCATCAAGAAAATCTAAGGGACCATTTTAATTGTTTCAGATCATATGCCCTGGGGGATGAATCAGCCCTGTTAATGGCAAGCTATCCTTATAACCGACCGAAAAATCCTTTCCCGTATTTTACTGAGGTGATGACGGGATTTGAATATACAGCCGCCATCGGGATGTTGTATGAAGGCGATTATGATAACGGTCTTAACTGCATTAAGGATATACGCAACCGTTACGATGGATTCAAACGAAGCCCTTTTGATGAAGCAGAGTGCGGTCATCATTACGGAAGGGCTATGGCCAGCTGGTCTGCAGTTCTTGCTTTAACTGATTTTCAATATTCAGCTGTTTCAGGTAATATGACATTCACCTCGAAGGCCGGGACTTACTTTTGGTCTAACGGATATGCATATGGTACAATAAAAATTAATGATGAAGAGTATGATAAGAAGGTTATCTTAAATGTTTTAAAGGGTTCTCTTTCAATCAAGAGAATTATTTTAAAAAATCATGGAACTGCAAAACTTAAGATCGGAACTTTAATACGAGGTGATGAATTAATGATCAGGGTGAAGAATAATGATAGAAAAAGAACAAATTAGGATAATTGAAGGAAAACAATAAGAATAGCCGCTAATTCGCGAATAAAAAATTAGCGCATTCGTGGCAAAAAAAAGTATGGTTTCAAAACAAAATACCTGCTGAAAACAAAAATCAATAACACCATGAAACCCTCATCCTTAAGTAGGTTAAATAAATAAGTACAAAAATAAAAGGAGATGTATAAAGATCTATCAATCATTAATAGGATGAGGGTTCACCGAACACCATTAAAAATAATTTACTTTGTGAGGTAACAAATACCACAGAATTTATTTAGTTGCACTTTACAAACAATTAACATACAGAGTTTAAACATAGCTTTATAAATATGAAAAACAAAATTTTAAATTCTTCAATTTTCCTTGTTACACTTCTTTCAATTATGACAGGCTGTAGTCCCAAAACTCCTGTTGATTATCTGAATGAATCTCAAAAAGATTATGATGCCAGAATGGAGTGGTGGCGCGATGCCGGTTTTGGTATGTTCATCCATTGGGGACCATATGCTGTACCGGCTGGGGTCTACAAAGGGGAAAACATAAACGGGATTGGGGAATGGATCATGAACACTGCACAAATACCTGTGAAGGAATATGAGGAATTCTCCCGTGCCTTTAACCCGGTACAATACATTGCAGATGAATGGGTTCGTATTGCAAAAGATGCAGGGATGAAATACATCATTATTACATCAAAACATCATGATGGTTTTTGTCTCTGGGATTCAAAAGTATCTGAATATGATATAATGGATTTTTCTCCGGTCAAACGGGACCTGCTGGCGGAACTCAAGGAGGCCTGTTATAAACATGGAATGAAGCTTGGTTTCTACCATTCCATTATGGATTGGCATCATCCGCAAGCCCAGGCACCTCACTATCCCACCTACAATAATAACCAGAAAGTCAATTCCGAGTTCCATTCCTATGTTGAGAATTATATGAAACCCCAACTCAAAGAATTGGTAGAAAATTATGATCCTGCGGTCCTCTGGTTTGATGGGGAATGGGTACCTGAATATACACATGAACAAGGCCTGGATGTCTATAATTTTGTCAGAGGCATGAAGCCTGAAATTATCATAAATAACAGGGTTGATAAGGGAAGGCAAGGCATGAAGGGGATGAACAGGATTGATAAAGAT
>JAUWMO010000133.1 GCA_030613125.1 Bacteroidota bacterium
CCATTGAGAAGACATATTCACCAATCCCACCAAAAGAACTAATCGACCTGCGCTGTTCCTGTCCATAGGTTGAGTTTGGCCTGTCGCCATATAATGAAAATACAGTTTCATAATTTGTAGGCTGCCCAATAACTGTATCAATCATATAAACATCCCAGGCTAATCCCTCCTCAAATGGATAAAGATCCTGGTATTCGGTACCATCAGCATTGTCAGCAAAATTGTCAAGCAATGAACTATTATTGTTCACTGCACCCATATTCATTTTCTGGTGAAAATCATTCTCCCTGTTGTATCCAACGCCAAAATTTAATGTAACCAGACCGGTTGATTTTCCGGTTCGTCTCGAAAATATCAGGCCGGCATTTCCAATAAAAAAATTTGACTTGCTATCATTTTTAGAATTACCGAGGTATTGTGATTGGATGTTCATGTAATTCATAGATGGAGTTACAGTATATTCAGATGAACGATACACACCTATACCGGCCGGGTTGATACTAAGTGTCGAGAAATCGCCGCCAAAAGCACTGAAGGCACCTCCCATGCTCATCATGCGTGCGGTCCCTCCCGGAAACACCTGTGAATAACGGAGTGCATCGGTTTCATTTTGAGCTGAGCTGATTAATAAACTCATAAAAAATGATATAGTAATAATATTCAACCTTTTCATTTCATTAAAGATTAAGTGAAGTTTAAATTCAATGTACTAAAACAGGCAGTAATTTTCCCGACCCGGAATGAATCAAGCCATTATCTATCTTCTCCGTCCTGATCCGGATGATGACCTCGAAGAGGTACCGGATGATCTACCACTTGATCCTGATGAACGTACACTGGACCCAGATGATCTATAACCGCTTGAACGATAACTGCTCCCAGAGCTACTCCTTGAAGGAGAAGAATAGGTTGAACTGCTTCTACGGGTAGGAGATTTATAGGTTGACCTTCTTACAGTGGAAGATCGGTTGTTATATGATTTCGAACTCGAACTATTATATGTAGGTTTTGTAGTTGTTTTCGGATTTGAATATCTTGGAACATACCTTCTCTGAGTATTTGTATTTGTATTTGTTTTAACCGATTGAGTCCTTGTTGGGGTGTTAGCCCTTCTATAGGTAGAACTGGTAACAGATTTATTAGGAATTACCCGGGTAGTGGTTACCGATTCTGCATTCCTGTTGGAAGTAACTGACGATCTCCTGTTTGACTGTGAAACAGAGGTTTCTGCACTTTTCGGGATTGTCCTGGAAACACCTTCTATCGATCCTGCTTTGGTAGTACTATTGTCACTATACCTTCTTCGTCCTGTTGATGTTCCGCTAACGTTTGCAGCCTTAACTGATTCTGAGCTTCGGCTTGAAACAGCAGTGGTTGAAGTACTTCCTCTTCGTCTGTCTGTACTATTATAATCGTAATAACTTGATTTTGCATAATCCCTGTCATAACTGCCGGCTCTGGCTGTAGAACTTGAGCGACGTCGTCCATAATAATATGCATCTGAGTTAATTTCACCACCCACTATGTACACCGGATAATAACCACCATAGTATCCACCGTAATATCCACAACAATATCCGCCGTACCATGGTCGCCTAGGATAACCATAATATGGGTATCCATAACCATAATATGGATATCCCCATCCAAATCCATAACCTATGCTAAATGAAAATGTGGGACCCCAATACCACGGGTCATAATACCATGGATTATAATATGGTGAGTAATATCCCATACCAACTGAGGGACCGTAGAACCGGCTTAAACGGGTACCGTAATCGTAATAATTATTAACGATCACTTCCTTGTCTCCATTTTCATATTCAAATGTCTCCAGTTCAAGTGTATCTCCTTCATAAACAGCTATAACACCACTTTTTGGTTCAGTATACCCAACTGCATCGAAACCCTGATCAGCAGATATAGCTTCATTAACAGCATTCGCTTCCGCAACATATCCAGTAGCTGTTTTCCCTGCTCTTATATCGTCTTCTTGTGAGTAATAAACATCATCCACAAGATTTGATGTTGATGAGCATGAAGCCATCAAAAGAGCCAGACCTGATAATATAATGAGTTTTGTCTTCATTGGATATTCCTCCCAAGTGTTATTTAGTTTATTCTAAACATTAAACATCAAAATTCATACCAAAAAGTAAAAATTAGTTTCAAATAAGCTAAGATTCTTTAGCTGTTTTTAACAAATATAAACAAAAATCATAAATCACAATTCATAATTGACAATAAACATAACAGTCGCTTATAAAAAAAACCCGGTGCTGTAAACACCGGGCAAAAATTAATTCTGAAATATTTATTTTCTACGTCTTACTGTATTTGAATAACCAGTAACCTTTGAAGTTCTGTTTTTTGAATTTCGTGAAACTGAGCTATTTTTTAAGCTTTTCCCCGAAGTACTGTTTCCTTGTCTGTAGTTAGCTTTTGGCGATGATACAGAACGTCTGGAGGTTGATACAGAAGTTGATCTTGTTGTATGTCTCGTAACCGGCGCTTTTATTTTACTTCCGTAAGATCTCCGTTGAACTGTATTTTGTGAATATAATTTAGTCCTGTTCGTTACTGAAACAGTTGAGGTATTAACTTTTCTATATCCTGAGTTATAGTTGCCTTTTACGGATAGGGACTTCCTGTTTCCCCTATCGTACCTGTTAATGTTTTGTTTTGGGTTATTTCCGCCCCGGTTAAAGTCGGATCTTCCTTTGTTAACCAGTTCTCTTTTCGCGGAAGGTCTCATCTGGTTTCCTTTATTGTTCCTGTTATTACCCCTGTTAACATGATTACTGTTACCACGTGTATTGTTGTTATTAACTGTAATATTATTTATGTGAACCCGGTTATTATTATTTCCATTACCTCGGCCATGAACATTTATATTTCTATTCGAATTACCGGATCGTTCAGCATTTACATATGTAACTGAATTGCTGTTTCGGGAATTTGAATAGTAATTCATGTTTGAACGATTATCGTACCTTGAGTAAGAATGGTAACCCAATCCAGGTACATATCCGTAGTTGTATGCCCGATAATTAGTCCACGTTGCCCGGTAAACCGGAGCATATCTGTAACCATAACTATAATTACCAAAATAGAACCCATCGTAGAATCCGGAATAATAATTCATTCTGTAGTAACCGGGATAATATACTGAATATCGGGGACGATACCATGCATAGTGATATGCAGGGCCGTAAAACCTTATTCCCCAGTTGAAGTTATTCCAGAATGGACTCCAATATATATTCCATCCAATATAGGCGGGTTGGTAAGTATACCAATAATAATTAGTGAAACATGGCTCGTAATATCCAACACTTACAAAAGCTCCATGAAATCTTTTAATACGGGAAGTGTAGTAAAAGTCATGTAAATAACCATCTCCGTAATAATTATTTATGACCAGCCCATCTCCTGATCGGTATCCATAAGTATCATTTACATATTCTACTCCACGTTGGCCACTGGTAGAAATAAATGCGACTTGCCCTATAATAAATATGAAGATTAAAGTTTTTATTATTTTATAATTTGTTTTCATGACACCCTCCTTTTCTGATTATTTTTTGTTTATTTTGCAGCTCTTTTATTAACTGTCTGACAATTAAAACTCAAATATTATACCAAAAATAAATATGGCAAAAGTTCTAACCTGTAGAAAAGAGGATTATGCCCAGTGGTACAATGACTTAGTTATCAAAGCCGATATGGCTGAAAATTCAGTCGTCAGAGGTTGTATGATAATAAAACCATACGGTTATGCTATTTGGGAAAAGATACAATCAGAGTTGGACAAGATGTTTAAGGCAACAGGTCACAGTAATGCTTATTTCCCTCTTTTTATTCCAAAATCCTTTTTCAGTAAAGAAGCAAATCATGTTGAAGGATTCGCTAAAGAATGTGCTGTTGTTACGCATTATAGGCTAAAGAATGATCCTGAGGGCAAAGGAGTTATAGTTGATCCGGAAGCAAAACTGGAAGAAGAATTGATTATTCGGCCTACTTCAGAGACTATTATTTGGAATACCTATAAGAATTGGATACAATCGTACCGTGATCTGCCTATCCTTATTAATCAATGGGCAAATGTGGTACGCTGGGAAATGCGTCCCAGGTTGTTCCTGCGAACTACCGAGTTCCTATGGCAGGAGGGCCATACTGCCCATGCAACCAGGGAGGAAGCAGTTGATGAAACTTTGAAAATGGTTGATCTGTATGCACGATTTGCCGAGGAGTTCATGGCAATGCCTGTAATTAAAGGAACCAAAACTGAATTTGAAAGGTTTGCAGGCGCCATTGATACCTATGCAATAGAAGCTTTAATGCAGGATGGTAAAGCTTTACAATCAGGAACCTCACATTTCCTGGGCCAAAACTTTGCCAGGGCATTTGATGTAAAGTTTCTGGATAAAACCGGTAAACTCGATCTTGTGTGGGCAACATCATGGGGTGTCTCAACAAGACTAATGGGAGCACTGATCATGGCCCATTCAGATGACAATGGTCTGATACTGCCTCCCAGACTGGCACCCATCCAGGTTGTAATTGTTCCGATCTATAAAGGATCAGGGCAACTTAAAGATATTGGAAATACAGCCCGAAAAATCAGGAAAGACCTTGAATACAGAAATATAAGTGTTAAATATGATGATCGCGACATTTATAAACCCGGATGGAAATTTGCTGAGTATGAATTAAAAGGTGTTCCTGTCAGGATTGCCATTGGTCCAAGAGATATTGAAAACTTAACAGTGGAAGTAGCACGCCGCGATACTTTGGAAAAAGTCACGATACCACAGGATAAAATTACTGATCATATTCAAAATCTTCTTACTGAAATACAGGAAAATATATACAACAGAGCATTAAATTTCAGGGAAAAAAACACACATTATATTAATGATTATGAGGAATTTAAGGATCTAATGGAGAAAAATGGCGGATTTGTTCTTGCACATTGGGATGGCACCAGTGAAACTGAACTGAAGATCAAGGATGAAACAAAAGCCACTATCAGATGTATTCCACTTGATTCACCTGAAGAAGAAGGCAAATGCATCTATTCCGGAAAACCGTCGAAAAAAAGGGTTTTATTTGCAAAGGCTTACTAAATTTAAAACAATTCGATATGAAAAAGATCAAATTAATCAGTATTCTGTTTTTTTTATTGCTTAATTTTTGTTTTGGACAAGACACAACAGATGTTGAAAATCCACCGCTTAAGCAACCGCAACAACAAAAAACCCCCCTTAATAATAGGATCTATTTTGGTGGTGATGTTGGCCTCACGTTTGGAAACTATACAAGAATTGCTGTATATCCGCTTGTTGGGTATAAAATAACGCATAATTTTTCCGTTGGTCTCAAGGTTGGCTATGAATATATTAAAGATAAAAGGTATACAACAACATACGAAACATCAAATTACGGAGGTAGCGTATTTTTACGTTACAGGATAATTCCGCAATTGTATGTACATGGTGAATATGTCATGACAAATTATGAGTTGTATAATTCCCTTGGAGAGTCAAGTCGCAAATGGGTTCCTTTTCTGTTGCTTGGGGCAGGTTTCAGTCAGAGTTTAGGTGGAAATGTATACCTCAATATTCAGGTTCTGTTCGATGTATTACAAAATGAAAATTCTCCCTATAATCGATGGGATCCATTTTTCAGTGCAGGAATTGGGGTAGGTTTCTGACAGTAAGCTATAAATTAATTAAAAAATAAAAGTCATGAGAAAAAGAAGAAACTTCATTAAAGCAACTCTGTTTGTTGCTTCAGGGGCGATGCTTGGTAATTCAGCTTTTGCCGGCGATAAAAAAGGAAAGATATTTCCCGGAGTCATTTATACAGCTGAAAATCCGGGGAAATGGGCCGAAAAGGTTAGCGGGCATGCACCAGAAGTAAGTGTTGATGGGAAACAGGTATCAATAAAAACTGATCATATAATGAGTTCTAAGCATTATATTGTTCGACATACCCTTGTAGCTGAAAAGGGAGAAGTAATTGGTGAAAAAACTTTCTATCCTGAAAATGAAGAGGCTGTTTCAACATTTACACTACCAGAAAACTGTTCAGGTAAATTGTATGCTACCAGTTTTTGTAACAAACATGACTTATGGTTGACAGAACTAGATGTATAGTACTTTCACCAATAGAGATTTTAAAAAACATTTTGAATTTATACTTTCAAAAAATCACAAAATCAATTATTACAATGGCCAAAAATAATCTTGAACTTAAAATTATCGAAACACTCGCTTTAAAATCTAATCTTAAGCAAATTGTTTATGATAATACTCAACAGGCCTTCAGATTGCTGAAAACAACTATTCAGTTGATCACTGAAAACTTCAATAAGGAATTAAAAGATGTTAAAGAACGCGTAAGACCTGAATTTGCAGACAAAGGTATTTTCGTTGCTCAGCTCAGGATAGCGGGTGATTTATTGGTTTTTAGCATGCATTCAAACATTTTTTCATTTGACAGAAATCATAAGATATGGGAACTTCCTTACCTCAAAGAAGATAGTTTGAACTCCTACTGTGGGATCATCAACATCTATAATTTCCTTGATGATTCATTCCGGTATAAGAGGATGGATGATCTGGGATACCTGATTGCCCGGATATTTGTTAACAGGAACAACCATTTTTTTGTTGAGGGTAAGCGACAAATGGGCTATCATTATAAAAATTTCGGGAAATCTATCGTGAGTAAAACTTTATTGAGAAGTGTAATTGCAAAATCGATTGCTTATGCTCTGGAATTCGATCTGCTGGTACCTCCTTATGACAATGTAAAAATTGCTTCTGTAGCTATGCTGTCTGAGAAAATGAACATTTCACAACCCAAAACCGGTAAAAGGATAGGATTTCAATTTGAATCTGATGATGTACTTGAGGATAAGGAATCAGCATAAGCAGAATAAAACATCATTTTACTTATATTACACCTAAATCTATTATTATGAAAGGTAAATACTATTTTAATTACCTTATACATAAAAAAGCCTCTCTGATTTGGTATGGAATATTGATAGTGGGTTTAATGTTTTCAGGATGTGCAATCAATCAGAAAGCTGAAAGTGAGCCATCGGAAATGCAAAAAAAAGTTGATGAGTTTACACCGGTTGAACTTAATTCAGACCTTATAAACCAATTGTCAGAGAACCAGAAAAAAATGCTGGTTTACTTTATTGAGGCTGCCAAAATTATTAACGATCTGTTCTGGGAACAAGCCTATGGGGATAAAGCAAATCTTTTCAATTCAGTTGATGATGAAGCGATAAAAGGATTTTTAGAAATCAACTATGGTCCCTGGGAAAGATTGAATGGTAACAAACCTTTCATGGAAGGATTTGGTGCCAAACCTGCCGGTGCTCAATTCTATCCGGCAGATATGACCAAAGAAGAGTTCGGGAAACTTGGAGTTGATGATAAAACAAGCTTGTATACTGTTATCCGCAGAGATGAGGAAGGAAATCTTAGCTCAGTACCTTACCATATAGAATATGGCGAAAAAATAAAAAAGATCTCTGAATTGCTAGAAAAAACATCGGGACTTGCTGAAGATCCTGGCTTTAAAAAATATCTTGAACTAAGATCCGAAGCCTTATTAACGGATGATTATCTGGCCAGTGATATGGCATGGATGGATATGAAAACAAATGCTGTTGATCTGGTAATTGGACCTATTGAAAACTATGAAGATGCTTTATATGGGTTCAAAGCTGCATTTGAATGCTTTATTTTGCTGAAGGACAGAGAATGGAGTCAAAAACTTGAGCGCTTCGCGTCATTATTACCTGAACTGCAAAAAACACTTCCGGTGCCTGATGAATACAAACAGGAAGTTCCGGGAACCGACTCCGACCTTGGTGCCTATGATGCAATCTATTATGCTGGTGACTGCAATGCAGGAAGTAAAACAATTGCAATTAGTCTGCCAAATGATGAAAGGGTACAATTGGGCAAAGGTACCCGGAAACTGCAGCTTAAAAATGCAATGAAATATAAGTTTGACAAGATATTAGTTCCGATTAGTAAGATTATTATAGCAGAAGACCAGCAGCATCATATTACATTCGATGCCTTTTTTGAAAACACTATGTTCCATGAAGTAGCTCATGGTCTTGGTATCAAAAACACAATTAATGGAAAAGGTATGGTTAGAAAAGCGCTTAAAGAACAATACAGTGCATTGGAAGAAGGAAAGGCAGATGTCCTTGGACTTTACCTTGTTACTGAACTTGCTGAAATGGGTGAGCTTGGAGAAAAAAACCTTATGGACAATTATGTTACATTCATGGCAGGAATATTCAGGTCGGTACGTTTTGGAGTTGCAAGTTCTCATGGAAAGGCAAACATGATCCGGTTTTATTACTTCCAGAGGATGGAAGCTTTCACTAAAGATGAAGCCACAGGAACCTATAGAATTGATTTTGATAAAATGAAAGAAGCCATGAATAGCCTGGCAAAAGATATTTTAGTCATCCAGGGGAATGGAGATTATGAGGCTGCTAAGAAATTGGTTGAAGAAATGGGTTTCATCCGGGAGGAACTACAGAAGGATCTTGACCAGATCTCGAAGGCAGGAATCCCGAAAGATATTCGGTTTATTCAGGGCAAAGAGGTTCTTGGTCTGTAATTGGCAAGTTGTTATTCTGCAAAATATAACATCTCAATTCATCATATATCAGTCCGGTTGAATATTCAGCCGGACTATTTTTTTACCACTGGAGTCTCAAGAATTGGTGGTTCGCCAGTACCTTAATTAAGGAATTTCTCCTACAATGATTATTTATTAGCTAAAGGCTATATTTGTCATTCAGCGGGTTTTAAACTAATTTTATATAAAAGAAGAATTTATTGAATCCGGAACTTTAGAAATATTATAGGTGGTCTGTATATATAAAAAAAGTAATTGTATCATTTTGCTTTACCTTTTGCTGGGCTTATCAATTAATGCGAAAGGATATTGTATGTTTGATTATATACATATTCCCGACAGCATTTTTTTGAAACCGGGTGAATATATAATTTTTCCGGATTCAACA
>JAUWMO010000309.1 GCA_030613125.1 Bacteroidota bacterium
AAATTATTGGGTTTATGGAAACAAACAGTATCTTTCAATTTTTAATAGACCGATCAGGAAAACCGATCAGGGAAGTCGTCGAGAAAGTTCTTTCAGGTGAAAGGGTGAATGAGAGTGATGGATTATTGCTATATAAAGAGGCAGAGCTGGGTTTACTTGGGATCCTGGCAAATCATATCCGTGAAAAGATCAATCAGGACTTCACTTACTTTAACAGGAATTTTCATTTTGAGCCTACCAATATCTGCATATACAATTGTGAATTCTGTTCGTACAAGCGAAAGATCAATGATCCGGAGAGCTGGGAATATTCCTATGATGATCTGATTGATAGGCTGAAAAAATATGATGGCAAACCATTGACAGAAATTCATATTGTGGGAGGTGTACATCCTCACAGGGATTTACATTACTATGGAGAAATGATCCGATTGGTAAAATCCCATCGTCCGGAGATACATGTAAAAGCATTTACAGCTATTGAACTTGATTTTATGATAAAAAAAGCTGGTGTGAATCTCAGAGACGGACTTATGGCACTTAAAGAATATGGCCTTGATTCCGTACCCGGAGGTGGAGCCGAAATTTTCAGAGAAGAAATTAGAAAACAGATTTGTGATGAAAAATCAAATTCCGAATTGTGGCTTGAAATCCACAGAACAGCTCATAAGCTAGGGATCCCTTCAAATTCGACCATGCTATACGGACATATTGAAAGCTATGAAGATCGGATAGATCATTTATACCAACTCAGAAACTTGCAAGATGAGACAAATGGATTCAATGTCTTTATTCCTTTGAAATTTAAAAAAGAAAACAATCGTCTCTCAAAGCTGGGTGAAGTTTCCACACTTGAGGATTTAAGAAATTTTGCCGTATCGAGGATCTTTCTGGACAACATTCCACACCTGAAAGCTTATTGGCCAATGACAGGTACAGATGTGGCTCAATTATCACTATCTTTCGGTGTTGATGATATTGATGGAACCATCGATGATTCGACCAGAATATATTCTATGGCCGGTTCAGGAGACCAGTCTCCGAAACTATCTATAAGTCAGCTTGTTAGTATTATTAAAGAAGCGCAGCGAGTACCGGTGGAAAGAGATACACTGTATAACAAGATCAATATTTATTGAGGCTTTCAATTCTTACAGGATAATTTTATATTTGACATTCCGTTATTTTGGTAAATCTTTGTAAAGAACTGAAAAATGAGATTTTTAAAATTCCTTATCAGCAAAGTATTTATTAAGAATCTGGGACTTTCCATATTAGTCACTATTGTTATTGTGCTGTCGGTCTTATTGTGGCTTAAAATTTATACTCACCATGGCAGATCTAAGCCTGTTCCTGATTTTTACGGTATGACACCAGACGAGGCAGATAGTCTTGCTTCTAAAATGAAATTCATAGTTGAAGTGGTTGATTCTGTATATGTTAATAATGCCGAAAAAGGTACAATTGTAGAGCAAAACCCTGCAGTTGGTATAATGGTTAAGAAAAATCGCAGAATATCTCTAACTATAAACACAGTTAATGCCGAGATGGTAATAATGCCGGGTGTTGTTGGAACTACTCATCGTCAGGCAAAAGCGATACTTGAAGTAAATGGTCTTGAGGTGGGAAGATTAAGTTATGTGCCTGATCTTGCTGTTAACAATGTATTAAAACAATTGTATTTTGGAACCGAGATTGAAGAAGGTGACACCGTTCCAAAGGGAGCAAGTATAGACCTTGTTTTGGGAACAGGATTAAGTAACCGAAAAACTATTGCGCCTGATTTAACCGGCCTTACTTTTGAAGATGCAAGAAATAAGATCCTGAACGCTGCCCTGAATCTTGGTGCAGTTCTTTATGATGAAACAATACTTGATGAGGAGGATTCCCTGCAGGCATTTGTATGGAAACAAAATCCGGTATTTGATGAAGAAAACCTTGTAAGGTTAGGATCTCCGGTCTATCTTTGGTTGACAGTTGATTCCATCCGACTCCCTGAACCTGATACTCTTGAAATTAAACCCTGAATTACAGGATGCGAACAAATACGACCTTTATAAATATTTTGTTTCTTTTACTGTTTATCCCCATCGTTGGTGTAGGGCAAGAAAAGATTGTTGAACTTGAAGTAAACCCGGTAATCAGAAAATTCCTTAAAGAAAAACCAGTTTTACTGAAAAGCCTGATGAGCCCTGATACACTGGAACTACCCTTTTTTGATGATTTTTCAAGAGAAACAATCTACCCGTCACCTGACCTTTGGGAAGACCAGGATGTTTATGTGAATTTTGGTTATGGGGTTGATCCTCCGTCTATTGGAGTAGCAACTTTTGACGTGTTGGATAGTGCAGGCCTGATTTATGATAGGGCTTCCACTTTTTCTTTTATTGCTGATCATCTTACCTCCAAACCAATAAATCTTGATGGTGCCGGAACTGATGTTTTTCTTAGTTTCTATTATCAGCCTATGGGTATTGGTGATTTTCCTCAGATTGAAGATTCTCTTTTCCTTGAATTCTTTTCACCAGTAGATACAAGCTGGACAAATGTTTGGAGTGTCCCCGGTACGGGGAAAATAATCACGCCACCACCATTTAAACACGTAATTATTCCAGTCTCGGATACGAAGTATTTAAAAAAGGGATTTAAGTTCAGATACTTTAATTATGCCAGTATAACAACTAATAACCTTGATCCTGGCAGGAGAACGAATTGCGATCACTGGAATTTGGATTATATCTATCTGGATAAGAGTAGATTCCCTGCCGATACAGTACCTCATGATGTGGTAGTATCGGCTCCTCTGTTATCTCTTTTGAAAAATTATGAAGCCATGCCATGGAGACACTTCAGATCGACTTTCCTTGCTGAGATGGGGAGCACAATACCTTTAAGTTATATTAATCAGGATTCTATTGTCAGAAATGTTACAAGGAACTTTGAGATCTACGATGAATATATGGGTTCATTGGCTCATTCATATACAGGCGGGGCATTTAATATCGGTCCCTGGGATACTATCAATTACAAGTCTACCCTGATCTATACTTATGATTCTCCCAGGGAAGGCACTGCTTTATTCAGTGTGAAAGCCTGGCTTGTTACCGATGATTTTGACCGTAAGATAAACGATACAGTCTATTACCTGCAGCATTTCGGTAATTATTTTGCGTACGATGATGGAACGGCTGAAGCGGGATATGACATAAGTGGGGATTGGACTGAAAACCAGGGTGTAGCATGTCAGTTTAATTCTTTTATCCCAGACACACTTAGGGCTATCCAGATTTTTTTTGGTCGATCATATGAGGAAGGTAATGATGGTTACTTTCATTTAGTGGTATGGGACGATGATAATGGTAAACCTGGAAATTTGATCTATTCAGATGAAAACCTACGACCCGGTTTTAGAGATAGTTTAAATATTTTTTATACCTACAATTTAAAAGAATCCATTTTTGTTAATGGAATGTTTTATATTGGCTGGATTGATACATCTCCGATATTTCTAAATGTTGGATATGACAGAAACCGAAATAAGAGCTCAAAAATGTTCTATCAAAAGAATGGGATATGGTATGGTTCTAGTTTCGGAAAACCTGGAGCCCTTATGATAAGGCCTGTTGTGGCCAGCGGTATTGTTACCGGTTTACCTGACCTGCCCGGCCAGGTAAGTTTTAACATATATCCTAATCCGGCCAGTAATGTTTTAAAGATCGGATATGATAAGCCACAGTATTTTGATAGATTTAACCTTTATATTTATGATTCTTTTGGAAGGAAAATAAAATCTTACACTTTTCCTGTTCAGGAGATTGACATTTCTGCTCTTGCTCCGGGATTATATATAATTGAAATTAAAAATTCAAACAGGTCAGAGAGAAAGAAATTCCTGAAGATTTCTCATTAATTAAATAATAACAAATCGGTATTTTGAGAGTTAAAGAAACAAGATATTATCCAAGTTGGTGGGAGTTATAAGTTAGGTTATTTAGTAAATGTAATCTGTTATGGATAATGTTTTATGATGATAGACCTCTCATGAAATAGCGTTGACAAAAAGTTTAGTTCACAACTTTTTAAATTTAACCTATTATGAAATAAGAAAAAAAAGTAATTAGACATTTTAGTGAAGCTTTTAATCTATAAAATGTTAAATTGATAATCA
>JAUWMO010000084.1 GCA_030613125.1 Bacteroidota bacterium
CAATTATTAATGCACAACAAGCCGGGAATCTAAATCAAATTAATAGAATAAAAAAATTAAAGGGTACCACAAACGAGTATAGGATCAGAATTAAGGATTATAGACTCGGAATTATTATAACTGAAACTACTGTTGAATTCATTCGTTGCCTTCATCGAAAAGACATATATAAATACTTCCCCAAATAAATATGCACCACAATACGCGGTCATAGCCAATACCTGCATGAGTATTTAAGGAGAACTTTGTAACTTTATTAAACTAAAATCCTGTTGTATGACATGTAAGCCTTTTCTCTCCGGCACTGGCCATACCGCGGGAACGAACGTTTTGTGCAAGCGCATTAAAGAAAAAAACAATAAATGAAGATTATGTAAAGGAACAAATAGAAGTATTTGATAAAGATGAGTAAAACTAAAATATACATCGGTATTTTTATTCTGAGTGTTGTTCTGTCAGTTTCCTGTTCAACCTTTAAACGGAAAGAAACTAAAACAGCATATAGCCCGGAGAAAGGCACGTTTGGTTATGATGTAGAATTCTTACGTAGCAAAGATGATATTATAATTTTAAAGAATAATTCCGGGAAAGCTCAGATAATAGTTTCATCAAAATATCAGGGCAAAGTTTTTACCAGTACTGCACAGGGTCTTGAAGGCAAAAGTTTTGGATGGATAAATTATGCACTTATTTCAAAAGACACCTTGCTGGAACATATGAATGGTTATGGAAGTGAAAACCGCTTATGGATTGGTCCGGAAGGAGGTCAGTTCTCAGTTTTCTTTAAACCAGGTGGTGAAATGAATTTCGATAACTGGTTCACTCCGGCTTCATTTGATACCGAACCCTGGGAACTAATATCCACAGATGATAAAGCGGTATTTATGGAAAAAAATATGGTACTTGAAAATTTCTCCGGAACAAAGTTTAAACTTAGAATTAACAGAAATATCTTTCTTCTCGGCAAGACACGGATAGAGGATTTGCTTCAGGTTGTTTTAATCGATGGAGTTGACTGGGTTGGATATAAATCAGAAAATAAAATGACCAATACTGGTGAAAACGAATGGACCAGGGAATCAGGGGCACTTTCAATCTGGATGCTGGATATGTTTCTCCCCGGTGAAAATATTACGGTAGTAATTCCTTTTAATAAAGGAGAAAAAAAACGCCTTGGCCTGATTGCCACAACCAACTATTTTGGGGAGATCTCGCCGGAAAGGATCAAATTTGATGATTCAGTAATATATTTTAAGGTTGATGGCAAGAAAAGGAAAAAATTAGGATTAGCACCGGGCAGGGCAAAACCTGTATCAGGAAGTTATGATGAGGATAATCAGATACTAACAGTTGTTCATTACTCAATCCCTCCGGGTATATTTGAATATGTAAACCAATTATGGCCTTACCAGGAATACCCGTTTACGGGAGATGTTATGAACTCTTATAATGATGGTCCTCTGGAGAATGGAACTCAAATGGGTCCTTTTTATGAAATTGAGAGTTCTTCCCCGGCAGCTTTCCTTGCTCCGGGAGGAAGCATAACACATGTTCACAGTGTTTTTCATTTCGTTGGCGAAGAGAATAAGTTGAACACTATCTCTGAGTCTGTTTTGGGAGTGAGTATAGATGAAATAAAATCGGCTTTTTAGCTTAAATTGGAAACCCATCTTTTTTGATAGTGATTATGTTCTATTTTTGTTTTACATGAAAAAAGTACTGTACCAAGGGCACTTCTTCGGAGGAATTGGATCCCATTCGGGTCTTGAAAGTAGTAATATTTCCATTATTCCACAATTCCATTCTTCCATCCTTCTCCCGAAAAATAAAAAATCTTTGATTTTTCTAATTTTTCGAGGATCCTCGAAAATCTAATCCGGCTCGCCGGAAGATTTTCGGGACATTATTCAGCGCCCAATGGGCCCAATTCAAAGCCACCTTGGTAAAGGGTGTATTTTCACTAAACTGGCTGACAATTTTAAGATAATCTGATGCAAGATTTAAAAATCCCCCTTTTAGACCTGTTTATTATCATTTTCTATATGATAGGTATTCTCGTTGCCGGTATCTGGGTGGTGAGAAAACAGAAAATGACATCCAATTCTTATTTTCTCGCAGGCAGATCATTGAACTGGGTTTTTATTGGTGCTGCTCTTTTTGCTTCCAATATCTCAACAATTCACATGGTTGGCCTTGCTGCTGCTGGATTTGAAGATGGTATGGTACAGGGAAACTTTGAATGGATGGCTACATTGCTTCTTGTAGTATTGGGTTTGGTTTTTGCCCCATTCTATTTTAAAAACAAAATCTCTACCTTACCTGAATTCCTGGAAAAAAGGTACAATGGAACTGCAAGAGGAATGCTTGCATTTCTGGCAATTGTAGGAGCCCTTTTTATGCATATTGGTATCAGTCTTTATGCCGGAGCCGTGGTTTTCGAGAACTTTTTTGGAATCAGCATCTGGATTTCAATTGGAGTCATTTCCCTTATTACTGCAATTTATACTGTACTCGGAGGATTAAAGGCTGTTGTGATAACAGAAACCATTCAAACCGTAATCTTAATATTTGGAGCTTCCGTTATGGCATTCCTGGCTTTTCGAGCACTTCCCGATCACGGAATACATTCGTATGCTGAACTTAAGGAGGCTCTGAAACCTGATCAAATGGTGCTTTTGAGGTCTTACGAAAGCAGTCCGAAGCTTCCATGGTATTCCATCTTATTGGGTTATCCGGTTATTGGCTTGTGGTATTGGTGTGCCGACCAGACAATTGTTCAACGTGTATTGGGCGCCAGGTCACTTAAAGATGCTCAAATAGGTCCCATTTTTGCAGGGTTTATAAAAATCCTTCCGGTTTTTCTAATGGTAGTTCCCGGAATCTTAGCTTATGTATTATTTGGAGATATAATTAAGGATCCTAATGATGCATTACCTACATTAATCACTCAATTATTGCCCAGCGGATTAATGGGACTCCTGTCCGCTGCATTGCTTGCTGCCTTAATGAGTACCATAGCGGCTGCCCTGAATAGTTCTGCAACACTGGTTTCTGTGGATATCGTAAAAAAACTCAAGCCGGGAACAACAGACAGAGAGCAGGTGAGAATTGGCAGATGGACAGCTGCGATTGTAATGTTACTGGCGATAGCCTGGTCGCCGGTAATAGAAAGGTTCATCAGTATTTTTGATGCAATCAATCAAATCCTTGCCGTTCTCTCTCCACCCATTGCTGTAGTGTTTATATGGGGTGTTTTCTGGAGAAGAGGAACAAAAGAAGCTGCCGTAACCTCAATAATATCAGGTTTCTTGCTTGGTGCCGCAGTTTTTCTGATCGATTTTCCTGCCTTTGGGGATGTCAAGATCATTACTGAACTTTGGAAAATTCCCTATATGATGCAATCTTTCTGGTTGTTTGTTATTATCAGTATAATTTTTGTTTTTGTAAGCCTTATTACTCCAAGGCCTGCCCCGGAGAAAATCGAAGGTCTGACTTTTAAAAAACCGCTGGCATTTTTGTTTGAGGGAAAGGTGACAGAAATTTCTGACCCCAGAATTCTTTCCGCCATTTTGTTATTGATTATGGTTTGTTTATATATAATTTTCAGTTAAATGAAGAATAATTGTAAGCTACAATATTTGAGATGAGTGCTGAATGAATTAGTCTTCGAAGAATTAAGCAATAAAAAAATGAAAACATTAAATTGGATTTTAATATTTTTTCCAGTCATTACTTTGATTGTTATTGCTTCTTCATGTGATCGGAGCTTGCCTGCAAAGCCCAATATAATCTTAATAATGGCTGATGACCTGGGTTATGAATGCCTCGGTTGTAATGGAGGAGTATCATACAAAACTCCTGTTCTTGATGAGTTGGCAGCTAGTGGAATCAGGTACACTTCATGTTTTTCCCAGCCTTTGTGTACACCGTCAAGAGTGCAGATAATGACGGGGAAATATAATCACAGGAATTATACTGATTTTGGAGTATTAAAACCTGGTGAAATAACTTTTGCACATTTGCTTAAGGATGCTGGCTATGCAACAGGAGTGGTTGGAAAGTGGCAATTATATGGGAGCAAAACAGATTTAAGAGTCTTTGGACAGGGAACTTTACCTGCCGATGCCGGGTTTGATGAATATTGTCTGTGGCAGATCGATAAAGTTGGTTCCAGATATGCCGATCCGGTTATTCACTGGAATTCAGATTCGACAACTGTTTACAAGGACAAATATGGCCCTGATATCTTTTTCAAATACATAACCGGATTCTTAGAGAAGTATAAGAATGAACCTTTCTTTTTGTATTATCCAATGGTTCTGCCTCATGATCCACATGTTCCTACTCCTTTAACCAGGGAGTGGAATGAAGATCGATATGAAAAAGATGACAAATATTTTACCGATATGGTAAACTATATGGATAAAAATGTTGGAAGGATAGTGGAAAGGCTTGAAGAACTGAGCCTTAGGGAAAATACTATACTGATTTTTACGGGAGATAATGGCACAAACAGAAGAATTATTTCTCAAACAAAAACAGATACGATAAAAGGTAATAAAGGGATCCCTGTGTTTTACGGCACTCATGTTCCAATGATTGTAAACGGAACAGTTGCTGTAAAGACCGGACTGGTTTCAAATGATCTGATTGATTTTTCTGACTTTTTGCCTTCTATTTGTGAGTTAGCAGGGATAGATTTTTCTAATCTGCAATTGGATGGAGTAAGTTTTGTTAATACTTTCAAAGGTAAAAAGGGAGAAAGAGAATGGGTTTATTGCTATTACGATTCAGGCAAGAAACAATTTCCGTTTGCGGAGTTTATCCAGAATCAGAATTATAAACTCTATGGTGATGGTAGTTTCTTTGATATTATGATTGATCCGGGAGAAAATTGTCCGTTAGAAATTGAAAGTTTAACCAGGAAAGAACAAAATAATTATCTTCGTTTAAAGAGTAATTTAATTCAGATATCAAAATAGACATGATTATACGAATGTAACCTTGAGTCCACTCCGAAAAGTATTAAACTACGAATTTTGCCACTAAGACACCAAGATTCACAAAGAAAAGAAATTCAGAACCTTAAGCTTAGTGTTTCTTTGTTCCGATAGCTATCGGAATTGAGTCTTTGGTGAGAAAATTACTTTTCGGAGGGGGCTCAACCTTTATTGTTGAACAAATACAGATATGGTTTATTAAAATATATGCAAATTTTAAACGTATGAAACATGAATTTCAATTTCCCGGATTGTTATCTTCAAAGATTTATTTATTGATTGTATTTAGTGGTCTTTTCAGTGTCACATGCTGCACTGAGAAGTATGAATTAAAACAACCAACTGTCAAACTTTGGTATAAACAACCGGCTAACGAGTGGGTAGAAGCCCTGCCTGTTGGAAATGGACGCCTGGGTGCCATGGTTTTCGGACAACCTTATACTGAGCGCATTCAGTTGAATGAAGAAAGCTTGTGGGCCGGACAACTTATAAATAACAATAATCCGGATGCTCTGAGAAGCCTGGATGAATTGAGGACACTTCTTTTTCAGGAAAAAAGTATTGAAGCCCAGAGAATGGTTGCCCTGAATTTTCTGGGAACACCACCCAGGATCAGGTCTTATCAGACTGCCGGGGATATTTTTCTGATCAGGGACAGTACTTATGAAGCGACCGGTTATTACAGAGATCTGGTTCTTGAGAACGGGATAGCCACTGTAAAATATTCAATAAACGAAACTAAATATACCCAGGAAGTATTTGCTTCTGCTCCTGACAATGTAATAGTAATTCATTTATTAAGTGAAGGAGATGAGGGGATAGACCTCCAGATCAGATTAGAGCGGGAAAAAGATGCAGATGTGGTAGTTGAAAACAATCAGATCATTTTAACCGGGCAGATTATTGATGAGCCTGATACTTTAAGGGGACCGGGAGGAAAACATATGAAATTTACAGCTTTGTTGAACGTTGATCAGCATGGCGGTATACTCATCCGGGATAAAAATAACCTGAGAGTGGAAGGTTCATCAGAACTAACATTGCTCTACACGGCTTCTACCGATTACAATATCGACAGCCTTAATTTCGACCGGAGCATCAATCCCCTTGATATTTGCAAGGATATTATTGTAAGGGCCAGCTTAAAATCTTTTGATCAATTAAAAAAGGATCATGTAAAGAATCATGCCTCCATATTTAACAGGGTGTATATTCATCTGGGAAAAAATGAGATCTCAGATCTGTCAACAGATCAGCGGATTAAAGCATTAAAGGAGGGAAATGATGATCCTGATCTTGCTGCCCTCTATTTTCAGTATGGGAGATACCTTTTAATGGGAAGTTCCAGGGAGCCTGGACAACTTCCGGCCAATCTTCAGGGAGTGTGGAACCATCACTATAATGCTCCATGGAATTCAGATTTTCATACAAATATTAATCTGCAGATGAATTATTGGCCTGCTGAAGTGGTTAACCTGCCGGAAGCACAGGCTCCTCTCACCAGATTCATTAACCGGCTGATAATTCCCGGAAGTCAAACAGCAAAAGAAATGTATGGAACACGGGGTTGGACTTTCCATCACCTGACTGATCCTTTTGGCCGGACAGGAGTAATGGATGGGCCCTGGGGACTAACTCCTCTGGATGGTCCATGGATGACCTTTCCACTATTCAGACATTTTGAATTTAGCATGGATACAGTTTATCTTGAGCAAATCTATCCCATCCTTAAGGGTTCAGTACTTTTCGGACTGGATTTCCTTACTGAAAGTCCTGAAGGCTACCTGGTGTCAAATCCATCCCATTCCCCTGAAAATATGTACTTTCTGCCAGATGGAAAAAAGGCTACACTTACCTATGCCTCAACTAACGATATTCAGATTTTAACAGCTTTATTCAACAATTTTTTAAAAGCCTCTGAGATATTGGGTAAGGATATAGACCTTTTTCAGGAGATTGAAGAGGCTTTAAGGAATTTCCCACCAGTTAAGATCGGGAAAAATGGGACCATTCAGGAATGGATCATGGACTATGATGAACCTGAACCCGGACACAGGCATATGTCTCACCTTCTCGGCCTATATCCTTTGAACCAGATATCACCCGAATCGCCGGAGCTGTTTGAAGCAGCCAGGAATACTATTGAACACCGGCTTTCACATGGTGGAGGCCAAACAGGTTGGAGCAGGGCATGGATCATTAGCTTCTATGCCCGTTTGTTTGATGGGAATGAAGCGTGGGAACATTTACGTTTGCTTTTAACAAAATCTACTCTTAATAATTTGTTTGATACACATCCTCCTTTCCAGATAGACGGGAATTTTGGAGGAACTGCAGGAATTGCAGAAATGTTATTACAATCGCATGGTGAGACTATCAACTTACTCCCTGCCCTGCCTGAAAAATGGCCTTATGGTAATGTGAAAGGATTGCGGGCCAGAGGTGGTTTTACCATTGATATTAAATGGAAAAACAATAAACTGACCAATGCAGTTATATATTCATGTTACTCAAATCATTGCAAGATGAGATATCAGGATTCTTTGTATGAATTTGATGCTGAAAAAGATTCTTTGTATGAATTTGATGAAAATCTGAACCTTATAAATCAGTGAGACTATTTACTTTTGACTTATGAAAAGAAAAACCCTTTACCTGTACGTATTTGTCGCTGCTCTTGGTGGACTGCTGTTTGGTTTTGATACAGCAGTTATCAATGGGGCAATGCCTTTTTTCACAGACTATTTTCACTTAAATGATGCTATGCAGGGATGGGCTGTCAGTTCAGCGCTTGTTGGTTGTGTTGTTGGCGCCCTGGTCATAGGTAAGCCGGGTGATTTGTTTGGGCGTCGGTCAATGCTCAGAGTTCTGGCTTTTTTATTCCTGATTTCTGCATTGGGTACCGGACTGGCAACTAATCTCACTGTTTTTGTAATTTTCAGATTTGTAGGTGGTCTTGCTGTTGGTGGAGCCTCTGTTTTATCACCAATGTATATTTCTGAAATTGCACCACCTGCCTTTAGGGGCCGGTTAACCGTAACCTTTCAACTTGCTATTGTCATTGGAATACTTGTGGCTTTTTTCACGGACTACCTTCTTTTAAACACAGGGACTAATACTTGGCGATGGATGTTTCTTTCAGAAAGCCTTCCTGCGGTATTGTTCCTGACATTGCTTTTCACTGTTAGTAAAAGTCCAAGATGGCTGGTGAAGAATGGAAATCTGGATGATGCCTGGCAAGTAATCCGGAAAGTAAATCCTGAAGCTGACACAGACAAATTACTAACAGAAATTAAAGAGTCAATAAATACTGAAATTCTTTCAAAAAGCACCTATCTGTTTAAAAAGCCATTCCTACGGTTAATACTTATTGGTATTGCTGTTGGCTTTTTTAATCAGTTCACAGGGATCAATATCATCATGTACTATGCCACAGATATATTTAGGTCTGCTGGATTTTCGACCAGTTCAGCAATTGGACAAACCGTGCTTATTGGTTTTACTAATCTGGTATTTACTCTAATAGCAATGAGGGTAATCGATTTTTTTGGACGGAAAAACTTATTGTTGGTAGGTTCCCTTGGAATGACGGTTTTTTTGGGCCTGTTTGCCTGGGCTTATATAAATGGTAATTTTGGTGGACCTATGCTGCTTATTATACTTATAGGCTTTACAGGTTTTTTTGCATCTTCCCAGGGAGCAGTGATCTGGGTCCTTCTGGCCGAGATGTTTCCGAATAATATCAGGGCCAGAGGAACAGCTATAGGCTCATTCTCACATTGGTTCTTTAATGGAGTAACAGCATTTTTATTTCCGGTTATTGTTGGGCTTTTTAGCGGTGGAAAAGGTGTTGGGTATATATTTGGATTTTATGCCCTGGTAACCTTTATAAGCTTTTTCTATTTCAAAAGATTCCTTGTTGAAACAAAAGGCAGATCTTTGGAAGAACTTGAAAAAATAGTGTTAAAAGATTAGTAATATTTGATGAAATAATTGTAAGGTAAAGATTTTTAGACAGATGAGAATCAGGTAACTAACTGAAAATTGACCCTTTATCAAGGATAATTCTAAAACTCCCGGATCTTTTTATCGTGTATAAAACAATTGTTTAATGTATTAATCACCTTTCATTTTTTTGATTTTATTATAAAAATGCTGTAACTTGTTTGATAATAACAAAAAAAATTAAATCAATAACATTACAATGTTTATTTACTTTTACATTCGTTTTATCAAAAATTTTATAAAACAACTCCCTTTTTTTGTAAATTGAACTCAAATACTAAAAACAAGTACTATATCATTGATTTAGATAATATTATTAATCTTTATGCTTATGAAAAAATTTTACTTTTTAATTGCAGGATTACTGCTATTTAATTCCGGATTTGCTCAAAGATCGTGGCAAGTCATAGGAACAGAGGGCTTTACGTCAGCCTATGCATACTATACATCTATTGCAATTACCTCGGACGGAACACCATATGCAGCTTTTAAAGGCCCTGAAACCGATTATAAGGCTGCTGTGATGATGTTTGATGGCACAGATTGGGTTTTTGTTGGTCCGGCAGGGTTCTCAGATGGGACATCCAGAAAACTTTCTATCGATATTGATGGATATGACTCTGTTTACATTGCCTTTAAGGATCATGCAAACGAGTATAAAGCCACTGTTATGAAGTTTAATGGTACCGACGACTGGGTTCTGGTTGGTTCAAAAGGTTTTTCAACAGCAATAGGAGAAGAAATCATTATGGCACTTGCACCTGATGGAACACCTTATGTATGCTACATAGATGAATCAAATAGTAATAAGGTTACTGTAATGGGATTTGATGGAACAAGTTGGATGGTTGTCGGTATGGCAGGATTATCAGGTGGATCTGTCAGCAGTCTTTCTCTGGATTTTGATGAATACGGAACACCATTTATTGCTTTTTGTGAAAATCCTTCTTACACTGCAAAGGTAATGAAGTTCGATGGGTCAGGCTGGGTTTCGGTTGGTACGGCTGTATCTCCAGGGTCGGCTTATTATACCAGTATTGTTGTTGATGAAAACAATATTCCATATCTTGCTTACACCGATGGATTAAACGGAGACAAGAGTGTTGTTAAAAAATTCGATGGCTCAACCTGGCAACTTGTTGGAACAGACGGTTTCTCAGAATCAGGGGTGGAAGATTTGAACCTGGCTGTTGATAAAAATAACATGCCATATGTGGCCTTTAAGGATATTCTTAATGGTGGAAAGGCCACAGTCATGGGATTTGACGGTTCGGCCTGGAATGTTGTTGTGGCACCTGGCTTTTCAGCTGATGTTGTAAAATACCTTTCCTTTGCTGTGGATCACAATACCCTGTGGGTAGGGTACAATGATGCTGCCTATTCAGGTAGAATGACCGTAATGTATTCTTTATGTCCGGAAATCATCATTAATCAATCTGCCGGAATTTGCGATGGCGACAGCATTTTTCTTGAAAATGCCTGGAGAAAAACTGCAGGAATATATTATGATACTTTAACCTCGGTAGAAGGTTGTGATAGTATTATTATTACTACTCTTACTGTAAATACAGTTGATGTATCAGTAACTGTACTTGAAGATACTCTTATGGCAAATGCCACCGGAGCAACCTATCAGTGGATTGATTGTTCTTCAAATATGCCAATTGATGGTGCTACAGATCAAAAATTCAGACCTGAATCATCAGGTGAATATGCGGTGATAGTTACCCAGGGTAATTGCGCAGGAATATCAGATTGCTATACTGTTACTATTACCGGAATTTTCACAAGTCATCTGGGTACTCAATTGAAATTGTATCCGGTTCCGGCCAGAGATCATCTGACAGTTGATTTGGGTGGTCATTATGAATATATTGAAATTTCAATGTCCAATATCAACGGACAGTTAATATTTCGGAAGGATTTTAGGAATCAACAGATCATAAATTTTGACATGAATGAATTCCGTACCGGAATTTACTTCCTGAGACTACGTTCTAAGCATGAAACAGCAACTTACAGGATTGTGAAAGAATAAGAGTATAACTGCCGATTTAAAAAAAACAGGCCGGTACCAAATATATGGTGCCGGCCTGTTTTTTTATTCCTGATTTTCTTTCTGGTTTGATTTCTTTTTTTTTAAATTCATATGTTTTATAGACATATCCATGTTATCACTGAAAGTTGTGATGTGATTGCCGTAAGTAGTTGAACATCAAAATTGTTTTACAAAGTCTAATGAAATGAACCCCTCATCCTTAAGTTGGTTAAATTTAGAGGTACAAGAACAAAAGGGCAT
>JAUWMO010000254.1 GCA_030613125.1 Bacteroidota bacterium
TATCTGCTATTATAAATTTTCTGCGAGGAGTGGCAAAATACCTGTACGCTACATCAATTGTAATACCCTGTTCCCGCTCTGCTCTGAGACCATCGGTTAACAGAGCCAAGTTTACTTCCTCGCCCTCTCCTATTTTCTTACTAGCTTTTTCAATGGCTTCCATCTGGTCTTCAAAGATAGCTTTGCTATCATACAAAAGCCTTCCTATTAAAGTACTTTTGCCATCATCAACACTTCCTGCTGTAGTGAACCGCAGAAGTTCCATATTCAGATAGCCTGATGTTATTTCGTTCATTTTATTTGTTTGTTAATTTTTCAGGCAATGATTTCAATAAAAATGGTTGATTATTTGTCATTTGCTTCGCTGTCATTCTCCAAAGGAGTACTTTGTACAATTGTCATTTACCTGCTTCGCAGGTGTCATTCATTCCTGTTGTGAATGTTATTATTAATATAACATTTAGGCTAAAATCTATATTCGCATTTATATATACTCTTCTTGATCCTCCATTAATTGATTGGTATTTCCAATCGACTTAATATAATTATTAAGCTTCACACCTATTCTGTCAATATCTTTAATAAAAACTTTGTAATCTTCCTCTTTAATCAGTTCTCTGTTGTAAGATTTAGTAAGCCAGGTTTTGGTTTCAAAGAGTGAACCGCGGGAATAATAACCAAAATGTCTAGACTCCTTATAATGATATCTACCATACCCTTCGCTCAAATTTGCTGCTACAGAGTCTACAGCTTTTATTAACTGCTTCCCAACCGTATCCTTTGAAAAGTACTCCCATTCGATAACTATTTGCCAAACCCTTTCTCCCAATTCCATCGATAATTGATAAACCCGTAATTCCTCTAATCTCATAATAATTTAATATATAACTACTTAATGACTACCTAATGACTACCTAATGACTACCTAATGACAACTTAATGACTACCTAATGACTACCTAATGACCACTTAATGACAACTTAATGACAACCTAATGACAACCTAATGATTATTTAACGGATCATCAAATTTAATATCCAATCCTAAAAGTATCCCTCCTTCTTCCTGTCTTCCATAGCAGCATCAGAACGTTTATCATCTGCTCTGCCTCCTCTTTCAGTTACCCGTGTAGCAGCAACCTCAAGGATAATATCTTCAAGAGTATCTGCTTTTGAAAGGGTAACTCCGGTACAAGTAATATCACCTATTGTACGGCAACGAACATCCCTTACTTCCACCTTTTCATTATCTTTCAGCATCATAAAAGGGGCTTTGGCAAGCCATACACCATCACGATTAAAAACCTCCCTTTTATGTGTAAAATACAAATCAGGTATCTCAATGTTTTCCATAAAGATATACTGCCAAACATCCATTTCAGTCCAGTTACTTAATGGGAATACCCGGAAGTGTTCTCCCATGTGTTTTTTACCGTTAAATAAATTCCAGAGCTCTGGTCGTTGGTTTTTAGGATCCCATTGTCCGAATTCATCCCTGTGAGAAAAAAAACGTTCTTTAGCCCTTGCCTTTTCTTCATCACGTCTGCCCCCTCCAAGAGCAGCATCAATTTTTAATTCTTCAATTGCATCAAGCAATGTAATGGTTTGGAAAACATTCCTGCTAGCATTGGGGCCTTTCTCTTCCACTACTTTTCCCTGGTCTATAGTATCCTGAACAAATCTCACAATACATTCAGCCCCGGTTTTTTCCATTAACTGATCGCGAAAATCAAGGGTTTCCTGAAAATTATGACCAGTATCGATATGCATTAATGGAAATGGGACTTTGGCAGGCCAAAATGCTTTACGGGCAAGGTAAAACATTATAATGGAATCTTTTCCCCCGGAGAATAACAAAACCGGATTTTCAAATTGTGCAGCTACTTCACGGATAATAAATATCGATTCAGACTCTAGTTCCCTTAAATGGTTAAGGTTATTGTTGTTCATTTACTCAGTTTTTTCAAAATTTCTGCAAAAATAAGGAAATTCCTCGTCATAACCTGAAAATCATGTTTATTTGCAAGGCTGATGACTCACAAATAATTACTCTCAGACTATACGAATCTTAAACTTGAGATTGGTTTGTCCGAAGGTCCGAAGGACTCCTTGGGAGACTCCTTGGGAGAAAAGTGGATATTGCTTCTCTGACTATGCATCTCTTATTATTCTTCGACTCTTAGACTCTTAGACTCTTAGACTCTTAGACCCTTTGACTCTTAGACCCTTAGACCCTTCGACCCTTTGACTCCTGTTTTCCGTATTAAATGCTAACTCAAGTACTTTTTTTGACATAGTTTTCGGGTCTGACTCAGAAGCATCCAGGATGATATCGGGATTATTAGGAGGTTCATAAGGTGAATCCAAACCCGTGAAGTCGGTGATCTCCCCTCTCCTGGCTTTCCGGTACAATCCTTTAGGATCACGTTCCTCACAAACACTGAGAGGCGTACTAAGATAGACTTCAATAAATCTATTTTTCCCAATGACTCTCCTGGCAACCTGCCTGATCTCCTCAGTCGGACTTACAAAACAACATATCACAAACCTATCTGATTCGAGTAAAGTGGCAGCTTTTTCAGCGATTAAACGAATATGTTTTTTTCTTTCATTCATTGTAAAACCCAAACCGGGATATTGACTTTTTCGTATCACATCGCCATCAAGGAGGGTAACCGGAATCTCCATTTCTGAAAGCTCCGTTTCCAGCAGGCTTCCAAGTGTGGTTTTACCTGATGCAGGCAGTCCGGTTATCCAGATAACCAAAGATTTAGATCCAATACTCTTTGTTTTCATATCTCGTGATTACTCTGGTGGAAAGGTAATAATTAATAGTGAAAAGTGAATGGTGAGTAAGATTGTTGAATTGTTTACCCTGTGAAATAATTTTAAATTTTATTATGGAAAGTTTCTATTATGTGTATATACTAATAAGTGAAAAAGACGGTAAAAACTACACTGGTTTCACCCAAAATTTAAAATTAAGATTTACTCACTGAATTGAAATGATTTCAAAGGTGTTCGTGAGCCTTTCAGGGTTGAGCAACATAAAAATGGCAAAGTTGAGTCAACTAAAAACAGGCGTCCTTTAGAATTAATCTACTTTGAAGGATGTCTATGCCGGGATGATGCCACAAAGCGTGAGAAATACTTAAAGACATATTACGGGAAAATGTTTCTAAAGAATAGGCTGGCAAAGTGGTTTTCACAGAGAAAATAAATAACTTCTCAAATCTTATTTCACAGGATGAAATTGTTGAATTGTTTAATTGTTTAATTGTTTAATTGTTTAATTGCTGACTGCAGACTGTGGACTGCGGATTGTGGATTGTGGATTATTAACGATTTTATCAATTGCAACTTTTTTATATTGTAGAAATCAGCTATTTTTGTCCCTTCCCCTTAAGGGGTTGTATCACAAGTGTATTCTGAGACTTCACACAGAGAATACAAAAAGGTTGCGGACAACCTGTTGTTTAAATAGTGTTTGCAAGAAAATACTGAATTTTCTCACGGGCACTAAATACAAGCAAATACTATGCGGAATATTTTCAGAATATCTTTTACAGGGCTTTACATATTTTTGGTTTTTATAACTCTTGCCTCCGGTCAAACGAAATTTCAAAAATTCAGGTTAAAACCCGGAACAATTATTTGTTATGGTGACAACAAGGTTAACCGTATATATATTCCTCCCTTAAAGAGCTTGCTTTTAGGTACAGGTGAGGGTGCGGCTAAAACTGCAGACATTATTGTCAGTTACAGAGGATTCTCTTCCGAGGCAAAGAATGCGTTTGAATATGCTGTTAGTATATGGGAAACACTAATTGTATCTGACATACCCATTTACATGAAGGCAAACTGGATTTCAATGTCTGAGGGTGAACTTGGAAGTTGTACTCCAAACTCATTCTATTTAGGTATTTATGTTAATGGAATGATTGCGAATGCTTATTACCCCGTACCTTTAGCAGAAAAACTTCTAAAAGAAGAAATTACAGGAGAAAATGAACCTGATCTTTCGGCAGACTTCAATAGATCAGCAAACTGGTATTATGGTACAAATGGCGCGACCCCGGATGATAAATATGACCTTGTAAGTGTAGTGTTACATGAAATAGGTCACGGACTTGGATTTGTCGGTACCATGGGAATTACCGGAACTGATCAGGGTACGTATGGCTTCGCTAACGGTTTAACAATAACCTTTGATCATTACCTTGAAAACAACAAAGGCAAAATGTTGACGGACACAAATATTTTTGATGTACCCTCAAATGCATTGTTTAAAGTACTTACAGGTAATTTGTTATATTTTGACGGTCCTGTCGAAAGAAATAATAATACTGATCTCCGGGCAAGATTGTATGCTCCCGATGAATTTAATCCGGGGTCAAGTGTGTACCACCTTGATGAAGATACCTATTCCGGTGCTAACGAAAATATTTTAATGACACCTTTTATCTCTAAAGGTGAAGCTATGCATCATCCCGGACCTATCACCATGGGAATGGTTCAGGACTGGGGATGGATACACACCTGGATTGACCATGAACCAATCACCGACCTTGAAAGTGCCACCCCCGGTGTTGTTGTCTCAGCCATTGTTACAAGTGACACTATTTATCATCCTGATTCTGTTTATATGGTCTGGTCATATGATAAATTTTCAACATGCGA
Source organism: Bacteroidota bacterium (assembly GCA_030613125.1). Taxonomy (GTDB): domain Bacteria; phylum Bacteroidota; class Bacteroidia; order Bacteroidales; family VadinHA17; genus JAUWMO01. The sequence goes on from JAUWMO010000254.1 coordinate 4,680, forward strand.
TACAACCTTTATGGCCCCAACAGGAGTTGAAAACGAATTTACCGATTCTATTCCGGTTGACACGGATGACCTGACAGTTAGTTATTATCTTGCTGCTATTGATTATTTTGGCCGTACTTACACAAGTCCGTCGGGGGCTCCGGGTAATTATTACCAGTTTTATGCAGGTCCTGATACCATTAAACCTGTTATTGAACATTTTCCTACCGAGTTTCTACTTGTGAATGAAGATACTCTGAAGATTGAAGCGACTGTAGCTGATAATATCGGAATTGACTCAGTTTATGTTGCCTATTTTGTCAATACTGAAAAGGAAGATCCTGTTCGCCTTTTAAATGATTCACTGAATGATTACTCTACCGAATTAATTTTCAGTGCAGGGACTTTGGTTGCAGGAGATTCTGTCAGGTATCAGATAGTTGCAGTTGACAGTTCTCAAAACGCCAATTCAGCCACTTTCCCTGAAGATGGTGAATATATAACAGTTAATGTGGAAGATATAAAACTACCACAGAATGA
>JAUWMO010000281.1 GCA_030613125.1 Bacteroidota bacterium
CCAACTACAGCAGTCACTATCTGATCAATGGGTTGGGCGAAGTAACCGTCACTAGTTCCATTGAAATGACAGGTGAAAAGCTTCCGGAAATTCCGCGATTCGGAATGAACCTGGTCATGCCCCCGGACTTTGAAACCATTACCTGGCTGGGACGGGGTCCTCACGAATCCTACTGGGACAGGAAAACCAGTGCATTTGTAGATCTTTATTCGGGGAGTGTGGCGGATCAATGCTGGCACTATCTCCGGCCCCAGGAAAATGGGAATAAGGAGGATGTGAGATGGGCAGCTATTACCACCAAAGATGGTCAGGGACTACTTTTCAAAGGGATGCCCATAATTGCAGGGTCGGCCCATCACAACATCAGGGAGGATTTTGAATCTCCGGAAAGGACAGATGGAAGGCATGTAGAGGGTGTCAAACCGGTCAACCGCCATACTATCGATGTAAAACCCCGTGATCTGACTTCAGTGAATATTGATTATAAACAGTTGGGTGTGGGCGGAGACAATAGCTGGGGGGCTCGAACCCATCCAGAGTACCGGTTAACCGAAAAAACTTATACTTACACTTTTAAAGTAGTACCTGTGAGTAATTTCCACTTATAATGAGTCCTCCTAAAAGTTACATACATAACAAATTAAAATCCGGGGACATAAAAGCATTTGAAATGCTTTATAATGAACATTATGCACCTTTATGTCATTTCGCCCAAAGATTTGTTTTTAATCTGGATACTGCAAGAGAAATTGTTCAGGATGTTTTCATTCGCATTTGGGAAAAAAGAAGCTCCCTCCCAGCTGAAATATCCCTAAAAACCTATTTGTATACCTCAGTTCGCAATAAATGTTTAGATTATCTGAAACATTTGAACGTTGAAAATGAATTTAAAAAAGAGAGGATTAAGGAAGTTCTGGATCCTGGTAATAACTCATTTAATTCAATTGGTCATCCATTGGATGGATTAATTACGAAAGAATTGGAAAATGCTATCAAAGATGCTATCAATAATCTACCCGAAAAATGCAGGGAAATATTCGAACTAAGCAGGTTTGAAGGCCTGAAATACCTGGAAATTGCTGATGAACTGAACATCTCTGTAAAAACTGTAGAAACACAAATGTCCAGGGCTTTTAAATCATTGAGGGAGAAACTACCAGACTATATCAGAATATAGCTTCACAAATTAAGCTTCAAATTCCAATAAATAAAACAAATCCTTGTAAGGGTAAAAGGAGAATCAATCGTTATATATAATAGTAAAGAATATGCAATCTGAACAAATGATAAACAAAGAACTGATCATCAAATTTTTAACTGGTGAATCCTCTGAGGCTGAAAGCGTTTTAATAAATCAATGGCTTAATGAGAATAAAGAAAACAAAAAGTCTTTTGATGAAGTAGAATTTCTTTGGAAAGCATCAGGTATCACTCAGGATCTTAATGAGGATGGCCAAAAGAATGACTGGAATATCATATTGGATAAAATTGAAAAAACGGCTGAATTTCAACTATTAAAATCGAAAATACAACAGCCGGAGACCCGTAGGATTTTTGGTGATAAAACAAGGAAAGTACTAAATAATCTCCTGAAGATTGCCGCAATATTTATTTTTGCATTTGGCATTTCATACACAATCTTTTATTTTACCAGCAAAACTTCTTATGAAGAATCTCTGGCATATAATGAGGTTATTACCAATAAAGGACAAAAGTCGCGGTTAATCCTTTCAGACGGCACGAAAATATGGTTGAATTCAGAAAGCACATTAAAATATCCCTCTGTTTTCGATAAAAAGAAACGCGTAGTCATTTTAACAGGAGAGGCATATTTTGAAGTACAAAAAGGTGTCAGCAAGGTGCCTTTTATTGTTAAGACCTCAGACATTGATATTAAGGTTACCGGAACCTCGTTCAATGTAATGGCCTACCCGCATGAAGACATAATTGAAACTACCCTGGTGGAAGGATCTGTTACCTTATTTAGAGAAGACAAAAAATTACCTTACGTACAACCTGTTTATCTGAAACCAAATCAAAAAGCCACTCTAATTAAGAAAGGATCACAGATAACCTTATCCAAAATAAAAGTTGAGAAGCCTACCCTCGCTTTAAGTACCAAAACAACACAAAACAAAGCATCTGAAGAAAGAGAGCAAATTATTGTTTCACCAAAAGTGAATATTGAACTGCATACAGCCTGGAAAGATGATCAATTAATCTTCACAAGTGAATCATTAGAAAATATCTGCTATAAACTTGAGAGATGGTTTGATGTGGAGATTAAAATCACTGATGACGAACTAAGAGAATTCTGTTATACCGGAAAGTTTATCAACAAAGAATCTCTTAGCCAGGTATTAGAAATCATTGGAATAACGACATCCATTAAATATACTTATGATAAAAACCTAATTACTATTGATGGGGTTTATAACTGACAAATTTGAATTTTAAGCTTACTTGATGTAAAACCATTTAACCGGAGGTTGTCTAGATAATATTTCATAGTTTGAATGGGTAATAGCAGTAGTTTATTTGATTTTAGGTTAAAAATAGGTAGAGTTTAGGTTAAGTTAAGTTAAGTAGGTTAGTTAGTATCGTCTAAACAACCGAAGGTTAAATGGTTCTTAAACAATAAAAGGGATTAAATAATATCCATATGATCAAAATGCCTATGATAAAAACCCTGAATAATTAACCTTATAAGAAAATCGGGAAATGCTTACGACATTTCCCGAAAAGCGTCTTTAATTAATTAAACCCAATGTTTTCATGCACTAACTGAAACATAAAAGTATTAATAACTAAAAACATACAAATCTATGAAAAATAATGGTAAAAAAGGTGTGGTTTTTATTGAAATCAATAGAAACACACTAAAAATCCTGATGATCATGAAACTAACCACATTCTTCCTTCTGATAAGTATTCTGAACATTACTGCAAGGGGATATTCTCAAAACGCACGCTTAAATATCTCCCTTCAAGATGCCTCCATACAAGAACTAATTAATGAAATTGAGGATCAAAGTGAGTTCAACTTCTTTTACAAGGACGATCTGCTAAGTAATAATATAAATATCAATATTAAAGCAGATAATATATTAATATCAGAAGTCTTGCGTGATGTGTTTGAAGGTACCAAGATTACTTATTCAGTTGTTGACAAAGTAATTGTTTTCAGGCCAAAAGAGAATGCTCAAAACCTGGAAATTACCGGGACGGTAACCACATCAACCGGTGAAACTCTCCCGGGTGTTACAGTGATGATTAAGAACACTCAAACAGGTACAATAACAGGAGCCGATGGTAAATATACTGTTGATGTACCTGACGCCAACACTATCCTTGTATTTTCCTTTATAGGGTATGCAACCCAGGAAATTCAGGTGGGAAGCAGAACTACAATCGATGTGGTTCTTCTAGAAGAGACCACCAGGCTGGATGAAGTTGTAGTTATAGGTTATGGTGTTGTAAAGAAAAGTGATTTAACAGGAGCTGTAGGTTCAATAAAGGCAGATCAACTAACTATTCAGCCGGTTACTGATATTGCAGCAGCACTTCAGGCAAAAATTGCCGGAGTAGAGGTAATTTCAGGTAGTGGTGCGCCTGGTTCTGTTGCACAGATCCGTATTCGTGGTGCAAACTCTATTAAAGGGAATAATAATCCCCTTTTCGTTATTGATGGATTTTATTCAATGGAAGGTTTAGGAAATCTTAGTATGGATGATATTGCTTCTATTGAGGTATTAAAAGATGCATCATCAACTGCAATTTATGGATCTCGTGGTGCTAATGGTGTTATTATCATAACTACAAAAACTGCTAAAGAAGGACAGGTAGAAGTTGAATATCATATTAGAACAGGTGCTTCTAATGTAATTAATTTACCGGAAATTTTAACCGGACCAGAATTTGCTAAAGTTCATAATGAGATTAGAGTTGAGCAGGGAGGGATTCCATTATTCAATGCTTCTGAACTGGCTGCCATTAATGCTCATGGTGGAACTGACTGGCAGGATTATATCTATCGTTCAGCTATAATGCAAGAACATAACCTTTCATTAAGAGGTGGTTATGAGAAATTTTCATATGTTATTTCTGGCAACCTGTTAGATAAGCCAGGGATTGTTAAAAATACTGAGTATAGCAGGAAATCAATAAGAGCTAATATTCAACACCAGATGCTTGACTTTTTAAAGATAAATGTGAATGTTCTTGTTGGTGAGAAAGTCAGCAGAAATAGTTTAAATCCGGGAGCTGGTATACATGGTATCATTATATCTTCACAGATGTTCGCACCGACTGAGCTTCCTTACGATAGCGACGGAAACTATACTGAATTCCCAGGATATGGAGGTTTAACAAGTAACCCTGCTCTCTTTGTAAATCGTGAGATTATTCCATCAATCGTTAACAGTTTGGATGTTAATGGCAGCTTTGATATTGACTTTACAAAAAACTTAAAACTAACAGTGTCAGGGAGTATTTCAAGAGCCCATGGAAACGGAAGAAGTTTTACAGATTCTCAAAACAGGGCAGATCCTAATTTTATGGCTGGCGCATCTTTCAATACCTCAAAAAGTAATGCCCTGCAAAACACCAATATCCTGACTTATGATAAAATTTTTAATGAAGTTCATAAGGTTACTTTAACTGCTGTTTATGAGCAGTTCCAAAGTGAAACAGAAGGATTTTCAGGTCAGGGATCTGGTTTTTCAAATGAAACATTAAGAGAGTGGGGTATTAGCAGTGCTGAATCACAAGATATA
>JAUWMO010000051.1 GCA_030613125.1 Bacteroidota bacterium
GGGGAAATGTTCCGTGTATCAATGTTGGATCCTGTAAGCCCACCTGTTACTGACAATGGCGGAGCAGATTTTTCAGAAGATTTCTTCGGAAAAGAAACCAAACTTACAGTATCAGGGCAGTTAGAGGGAGAACTTGGTGCCCTGGCACTTTCACAGATATATACTTTTGGTCCAACTTTCAGAGCTGAAAATTCAAATACACCCCGGCATCTGGCCGAATTCTGGATGATCGAACCGGAAATGGCTTTCTATGATATAAATGATAATATGGATCTGGCTGAGGACTTTCTGAAGTACTTAGTGCAATACGTTATTAAAAATTGCAAGCATGATCTGGAGTTTCTGAACAATATGTATGAAAAAGAATTATTAAAAAGATTAAACTCGATAATAGAGCATGATTTTGTGAGGATGGGATATACCGAGGCTGTTGAAATATTAAAACAGTCAGGCAAAAAATTTGAATTTCCGGTTGGCTGGGGACTCGATCTTCAGGCTGAACATGAACGTTTTCTTGTGGAAGATTATTTTCATAAACCTGTTATTCTAACTGATTATCCAAAAGAAATAAAAGCATTTTATATGAAGCAGAATGACGATGGAAAAACAGTTAGGGCGATGGATGTTCTGTTCCCTGGTATTGGTGAAATTATTGGAGGTTCGCAGCGGGAAGAAGATTATAACAAGCTGGAACAAAGAATAGAAGAACTTAAAATTCCGAAAAAAGAACTGTGGTGGTACCTTGAAACAAGAGAATTTGGGTCAGCACCTCATAGTGGTTTTGGATTGGGTTTTGAACGGATGGTGCTTTTCATAACCGGGATGAGTAACATCAGAGATGTGATCCCATTTCCACGAACACCTAAAAATGCTGAATTCTAATAGAAATATAATTATTATTGGTAATTGAAATATTATTGTTAATTTGGATTGGGAAAACTTATAGAATCAGGAAAAATGTAGGGTAATGCTAAAGCAGAGATTACAACAAAAATTATTGCAAAAGCTGTCTCCTCAGCAGATCCAGATGATCAAGCTGCTGGAGATCCCTGCAATTGAACTCGAACAAAGGATCAAGAAAGAAATAGAGGAAAATCCGGTGCTGGAAGAGGGCCCTCAGGAAAATACTTCTGACTCAAATCAGGATGAAGAGATTAATGAAAATAATGTTGAAACTGAGACTGAAGAATTTACTTTGTCAGACTATCTTAATGATGAAGATATTCCCTCCTATAAGTTGATGACAAGAAATTATTCAAGAGATGATAGGAAAACTGAAATCCCTTTCTCAGTTGGAGATACATTTCATGATCATCTTGAAGTTCAGATTGGTTTAAGACAATTAACGGAAAAGCAGGAAATACTTGGAAAATATATATTAGGAAATATTGATGAAGATGGGTACTTAAGAAGAAAACCTGAAAATATAGTAGATGACCTGGCATTTTCGATGAATTTAACTACTACTGAAGAAGAGTTAATGGAAGTCTTGAGAATTATTCAGGATTTTGATCCTGCCGGAGTAGGAGCAAGAGACTTGCAGGAGTGTCTTTTACTGCAAATTGAACGTAAGGATTTAACTGATCCGGTTGTCAAAATGGCAAGGCAGATTTTGAAATATCACTTTACTGAATTCACAAAAAAGCACTATGAAAAGATAATTACCCGCATGAATATTAGTGAAGGTGAATTAAAGGAAGCAATTAGTGATATCATAAAACTCAATCCTAAACCCGGAAGTTCTTACAGTGACCCGCTAAACAAAACAATTCAGCATATTGTACCTGATTTTATTGTTGAAATCAGAGATGGTATGTGGCAGCTTTCACTGAATTCCAAGAATGTACCCGATCTGCATGTAAGTCGCAGATATGCTGAAATGCTTGAATCCTATAAGAATAACAAAGAAAGCCAGTCGAAAGGTCAGAAAGATGCTGTCAGTTTTGTCAAACAAAAACTCGATTCAGCAAAATGGTTTATTGATGCAATAAAACAGCGTCAAAATACTTTGCTTTTTACCATGGAGGCAATACTTGAGTATCAGGCTGGTTTTTTCGAAGATGAAGATGAGATAAAATTAAAACCAATGATTCTGAAAGATATTGCAGAAAAAACCAATCTTGATATTTCAACTATTTCAAGAGTAGCCAACAGTAAATATGTTCAGACTCCCTATAATATATACCCGCTTAAGTTTTTCTTTTCTGAGGGTATGCAAACAGAAGATGGAGAGGAAGTCTCAACCAGGGAAATAAAAAAGATCCTTAAAGATTGTCTTGATACTGAAAACAAGAAAAAACCACTTACAGACGAAAAACTGGCTGAAATACTTAAAGAGAAAGGTTATCGTATTGCCAGAAGAACTGTTGCCAAATACCGGGAACAACTTAATATTCCGGTAGCCAGACTAAGAAAAGAGCTATAACCGGCCGGATTATAAGCTACTTTAACGTGAGTTCAGTATATTAACCATTAATATTCAGCAATTTATATTTTATTGCTTTTTTTAATTTGGTGAATTCTTTGTGTCTTGGTGTCTTTGTGGCAATTTTTTAAACTAAATACCTGCCACTAAGGCACAAAGGCACGAAAGCCACACAAAGAAAACTATTGATAATTAATAAATTATAAGAGTCAGGCTTATATCGAACTCATGTTACGTTAATACATAACTTCATTGCCCTTCAGGATTTTAAACATTAACTTTTTACTCCTATCTTTGTCGGAAATTTATTATGATGGAATCAAGAATAACCTGGATTATTTCAGTTTTGTTTCATCCTTTGTTTATAACCCTGTATGGATTAATTATCTTATTTCATTCAGGTTTATATATTTCTTTATTACCGCAAAATCTGAAAAAATGGATTTATATTATCGTTGCTGTTAATACTGCCGTTATTCCTTTAAGTCTGACTCCTTTTTATTTATACCGGAAGATTATTAAATCTATTAAAATGAGTAATGCTCAGGAAAGGATTATTCCATTAATAGTTAACACATTTTTGTTTTATATCACCTATTATTTACTAACCCGTTATAATGTTCCTGATGTGATCAGGGTTTATATCCTTGCAGGAGCAGTAACACTGTTTATAGCTTTATTGATATCCTGGAAATGGAAAATATCTCTTCATATGCTTGGTATTGGTGCTCTTACGGGGGTGATATTTTCAGTTTCTTTGCGCTATAATATTGATTTCAACCTGTATCTCATTATTCTTATTCTGGTTTCCGGTTTAGTGGGTTATGCAAGGTTGAGAATGAATGATCATAATTCTAAGCAAGTCTATGTTAGCTATTTACTTGGAGTCATTATAGCGGGGGTGCTTCTTTATTACCTTTAGATTTCTAACAGTAAACGAATCCTATCATCCAGCCACTTTGAATTTATGCCAGGTAATACCGGTTTATACCTGGCCAATTCCTTAAAAGATGTCACTAATTCAAGTTCTTTTTGATTTCCTTTCAGATAAAATTTCTGCTTATGCAGGAATTCTGCAAGGTATTCCTGCTCAGTCTGACCAGGTGTGGGAATCAGGATAGCCTTTTTGCCAAGAATACTGAGGTCCATAACTGAGCTATAACCTGACCGGCAAATAACAAATTTTGCCTCCTTAATGTAATCTGCAAGCAGGTTAGTATTCAGGTGCGAAACCAATTGTATATTTTGATATATGGTCTGTCCTTGTTTTTTCCATGGAAGACCACGTACTATAAGTACAGTATATTTTTCTTTTCTGAGTTGGCGGATCAGTAAATTTTCCAGAATTGTTCGTTGTGGTTCTGGCCCGGAAAGGATAGCTACCACATCGAATTTTTTAATCAGTTTTGACGAATGCTCATGTTTTTCTAAAAGAAAACGTGATATAGGACCAATATAATGAATATTCGAAGGTGTTTTTTCAGGGTGGGAAAGTACTCCTGCCAGACCTCTTGCTTCAGGGAAATCCGGTACCCAGCAGTAATCATATTTTTGAATTATATGAGACGTGAGATAAAAGAACAATGGTTCTAACAATTTAATAATTTTCGGGAACCGTATTCTTAATTGGTGGGTTATAAATACGGTTTGTACATGTTTATTCCAAAGGCCGTAACGGTTGTCAGAAATAACTATGTCTACATTGTGTTTCAGGATAAGAGTTTTCAGATATTGGTGTTCCCGTAATATTCCAAAAATAAGGCGTGGAACAGAAAAAAGAATTTTTACTGGCAGAGGAAATATACGGGAGTATTTGATTGATGGAAATGGAAATCTGATAAATTGCAGATCAGGAAACTCCGATTTTAACAGATGAAGTGGTGCTTTATCTGCCCCTATGATAATGTTGAATTTTTCTTGTTTTAACCTGTGGATAATGTAAATATCCCTGCTGGCATGCCCCAGACCCCAATCAAGAGGACAGAATAAAACAGTTTTTAAATTACCGGAAGATGTTTGATCCTTCATTTTAAGGTTATACCAGGGTTTTTTTGAGGTCAACAAAATTAACCATTTTCATTGACTATTATATTAATGAAACGTGGGGTCTATGATATTTGTCATTGTATATGGGACACTGCAGGCTACATTTGTAAAGAGAAAATGTATTAAGTGTAATAAGGACATGAACCAGGTAGGTGGACCATTAGAGTGGAAAGAGGAGTATAATGTGAATATTAGTTTCATAGATGAGCATCATCAAAAATTCCTTAACATTCTGAACAATCTTCAGGAGGTCGTTCACCAGGATAATTGCAGCGAAAGGATTTCTGAAATATACTTCTCACTGGTCCATTATGCTGAACATTATTTAATCAGGGAGGCGATGTATTTTAAAGAGTATCCCAATTTCATTCATCATCAGGATGCTCATAAAGAATTCATAAACAGAGTTACAAAATTACAGAGGGATTTTGAGGCAGGGAAAAAAGAAGTTTGTTCGGAAATGTATCAATACCTCCTTGAATGGTTTCAAAATCATATCTTGAAATACGACAAAGAAGCTGTTAATTATCTTAAAAGCAAGGGATTAGTATAAGAAACCATCAATTTACAAAACTAACATTATATTATCTTTCTGATTACGCTCTCATCAGTTAATCTGATTTTCTGAAGATCTAAATTACTGATTAAATTTAATCCTGGCTTTTTCCCCTTTTCAATGGTGCCTAATTCATGGTTCATATTAAGAGCTTTTGCTCCATTTAAAGTTCCCCATCTGACTATTTCCTCTATATGGATTTCAGGAAAGTATTTTGAGACAGTCTTCATTTCTGACAGAATAGATAAATGAGAATTTGAAGCCAGGCTATCTGTTCCCAGAGAAATATTTAGATTTTCACGGATAAATAAAGGAATATCTGGTAATTGGTCTTCAATATACAGGTTGGTATTAGGACATAAAACCCAGAATATTTTTGAATTGTGCCTGCCGGCAAGCAGGATATCTTCATATGTTGTATATGTATTATGTACAAGCAGGATTTGTTGAACACCCTTAAGGTATTCCAGAGAGTATCTTAGTGAATTTTCAAATTCCGGTTTCCATTTTTTCAATTCAGGGATTAACTTAGAGAGGACAGAAAACAGGGCCCCCTTTTTTTCTTTAAATAGCAGGATTTCTCCGGAACTCTCCTGATTATGAATTGAAATTGGTCCATATTTCGTTTTCAGGGTAATCTGCCGAAAAAGATCAGGAGAAACAGAATAAGGAGCATGTGGTACTATGGTATGCGGATGCGGATATTTTTTTTGAATTAATGATGACAATTTAGTTGCTTGGTTAATAATATCTGAAGCCATTTTTGATTTCAGCCCATAAACTTCAAGAAAAGTATGATAACGAATCTTATTATCAACCTTTAAATCAAAACTGTCTGAAGTATTTGATATATCACCAACAGCCACAATTCCATTACGGATCATTTCTAAATGTGCATTTTTAATAGCTTTACGGATAACTTGTTTAGAAGAAGCCCTGTTTGTACTAATATGAAAAATAAATTGATCTAATCCACATCTCCCTGGAATTTGATTTTTAAGGTGAGATAATTCCAAATGACAATGAGTATTCACAAAGCCCGGAACAATAATTCCATTATAAAATTCAAGGCCGGCAATTTCCCGAAGATCTCCTCCTGTATCAATAACTTCCAGTATTTTGCCGGTTTTTTCAACGACAACAATCCCATTTTTAAGTGGTGCCCCTGAAACAGGGAAAATATAATTAGCCGATATCTTTCGCATTAAAAAAAAGATGATTTTCTCAAAGATGTTTACTGTTCATTGCATAGATTATTGTAATACTTCTGATATCAGCATGCTTTGACCAGTTTTCTCCTTTATTTTCATGATCAAGGATAAATCCTTTCAGGTGAGTAATATGTGGGTCAGTAGCCTCCAGAGTGATAGTATGTCCTTTCCATTTTCCGTCTTTTTTTATTTCACTTTCAGGAAATAAATAACGTTTGCCCTCATCACTCCCGTCATCATACCAAAACCAGGCCCTGACAGCAGGTTTTTCCGACCCGTCATCAGAATACATTTTAATTGTGGCCCTGATAATATAAGAGCCCAGTTGTTTTACAGGGACATTAAAAGGAAGTTTGATTCTTTTTCCATCTGCCGGTAAATGCCATTCGGCTTTTCCCGACCATAAATTTAAAGGTTCTGAATTGTTTTCTTGAGAATACCTTTGACTTCTGATTTCACTTTCCAGCTTGCTTAAATTATCAATAACTTTTTCATAGATCTCCTCAAGTTCATCCGGTTTGTCTGCATAGTAAGCAAGCGTTGTTTCAAGTTCTGTTATATTATAACTATAGCTTTCAATAATTTTTTTGTAATTGCTTATAGAATCTTTGCCTGGATAATTGATCATAATTTTGTGATTGCCAAGAATACCATCGGCAAGATGAATATCCACAAGAATAGGTATAAGAGTTTCAGCAGGAATGATATCTTTCTTCCTTACATTCTTTTCATAATCGCTACATGATATAATGAGAACAAGGAATCCTAATATGAACCACACATTAAATTTCATGATTCGAAATTACTATTTTTCAAAATAATTAACTATTTCGTGTAAAGGGTCCCAAAGTATTTTAATTGAAATTTAATTATTATTCCCTGAGGATAAATTTGCGGGTTATATACCTTACGGGATACCAGGCGGCAAAATACCCAATTCCCAAAACGGTTACAAAAATCAGGAAAAAGTCAAATGCGACTATTTGAACCGGGTATGCATCAATTACAAAAGATCCGCTTCCCTGTAATTTGATGATTCCATATGTTTGTTGCAACCAGCATATAAAGATTCCGATTATCAACCCCAAAATAGCTCCCAGTGCAGAGATAAGCCAACCTTCATATAGAAAAATCCTTCTGATTCGTTTAAGATCGGTGCCCATGCTTATCAAAGTTGAAATATCCTTTTTCTTCTCTATTATCAGCATAGTTAATGACCCGATAACATTAAATGATGCAACAATAAGTATAAAGGTAAGTATGAAGAAAATTGCCCATTTTTCAGTTTTCATTATTTTGTAAAGTAATTCTTCCTGTTCATATCTGTTTTTCACATTAAAATCCTGTCCCATTATGTTTTTTACATCTTGCTGGATTTCAACCGGATCATATTCAGGATCCAACTTTAATTCAAGAGCATTAACTTCATATGAATAGTCTAAGAGATCCCTTGCAAAATCAATCGGAACAATTATATACTTTGAATCAAAATCCTGCTGAATGGCAAAAATACCGGAAGGGAATATATATTTTCTGTTAAAAGCCTTTTCAGGACTCATTGAAACAGTCCCTGTCCGCTTAGGGACATAAACAATTATGGGATTAATGAAATTCAGTCCAATTGAAAGTTTAATAGCAATTCCTTGTCCAACAACAGCATATTCATTCTTGCCTTGTTTCAGGATGAAATCCCCATCGATGATCATACTGTCAATGCCACTCATTTTTAAAAAGTCATCACTTACTCCTTTGACTGTAGCAATATATTGTTTGCTACCGTATTTAAGCAAAGCATTCTCCTCAACAATCTCAGATAAATACAAGATTCCCTTCATTTTATGTAATTCTTCAATTGACGGAAGCTCGGCAGAAAATCTTTTACCTTCGCGAATGGTAATTTTCAAATCCGGATTGAATGAATTAAAAAGAGAATGGACCAGTGAATCAAATCCATTAAAAACAGAAAGAACTACTATTAATGCCATAGTACCTACCGCAACTCCAACAACGGAGATCGTGGAGATCAGATTTATAGTATTCTGAGACTTTTTAGCAAATAAATACCTTCTGGCGACAAAAAATGGAAAATCCAAGTTATTATATTTTTATAAAGGCTAAAGTTATACCGGGCAATTTATAAAACCAAATACCCGGCTCTAATTTTAGAAATAATTGACATTGCAGTTTCCAGGGAATAAGAGATCAGATGAATGAGCTGATGAGAAGTCAGGTATAAAGAAAGGCCTCCGGACAGGACTTTAACCCGCACTTTCCTGCCGGTAATGGCAGGTTGTTCTGTCAATTAAACTACGGAGACCTTCAGATTTTTAAAAAAAAGTCCGGCGAAGGTACAAATTATTTTACTGCCTTTACTATCAGTCCTGACCCGGTTTTGTGAAAGTTATTAACATCCAGAAGGTTTAAGACCAAACAAATTGGGAATGTTATTAGATAATAGAATGGCAGAAGAATGAAGAACAGATTGCTGATATTTATAAGAAGGATGGGATATTTCATTGATAATTTCCAGGAGATCTTTCCCGGTATTCCATAGGAATATTTTGAGATGGTTTCTGAAAATCCTGTGCTTTTAAGTTTATTTTCAATTTCTTCAATACTGTACCCATCTCGCACATGTTCATCAATAAATGATTCATCGTGATCATGATGAACATCTGAGCCGCCCTTGTCTGATGGAGTTGAAAGCAGGAAAATACCACCCGGCTTCAGGGCTTCGAGAATATTTTTAAATACACTGACGTCATCTTCAATATGTTCCATTACATCCACTGAGAGGGCAAGGTTAAATTTTTCATGCCGTTTAAATTTTGTCAAATCTGAAACTTCAAAATGTACCTGCCCGCTCTTGCCTATCTTCATGAAGAACATGTTACAGTCATCAACCTGTTGCTCATTAATGTCAACTGCTGTTATTTCCCAATCAGGTGCAAGATGAGTCAGGAAATATGTATACTGTCCAAAACCTGCACCAGCATCCAGAATAGCAGCCTTTTTACCTAATTTGTTTTTAATTTGCCGGATCTCTTTTTTAATATGCCATGATCTGAGCAGAAGGAGATCAAGTAACTTATAAAATAAAATTCGGGTAAATAAGAATTTATTGAAAATTTTCCCTAATGATCTTTTTACCGGATCGTATTTCATGTAAATGTCTAACCTTTTAACAATCTCTCAATATTTTCTACATAATCGAGGGAATCATCAATAAAAAAAGCCAGATCAGGAATGGTTTTAACCTGGTATCTGATCTTTTTTGATAATTCATGTCTGATAGTTTTGCTTTTTTCTTTTATGCTTTCCAGAAAAGCTGATTTATCATTGGCAGGGAATAAGCTCAGGTATACTTTCGCAAGAGCTAGATTGGGTGTTACATGGACAACCGTAACAGTAACAATTTTTCCTTTAAACAGGTTACGGGATTCCTGCTGGAAAATCACAGCCAGTTCTTTCTGTACCATCCTGGCAACTTTTTTTTGTCTGGTCGACTCCATCTTTAAAATAGAAATGAGAAGGCAAAAGTAATATTTTTTACCTTAACCAATAAATTAAGAAATTCTTTATTTGTGAATAATCGGGGTGAATTTTACTTAACAATTTATAGTTTTGTAAACAATTGTAATTTATTAAAATCCGTATAAGTTATGGAAATCGTATTGAGTGGAATCAGATCAACCGGAAAATTACATTTGGGGAATTATTTTGGAGCCTTGAAAAACTTTGTGAAAATGCAGCATGAAAACCGATGTTTTTTTTTTATTGCTGATTATCATTCACTTACTACACATCCCACTCCTGATGATCTTCATGGAAGTGTAAAGCAGGTAATTACTGAATATCTTGCATGCGGTATTGATCCTGATGTTGCTACAGTATTTCTTCAGAGTGACTTGCCAGAAGTTTCAGAACTTTACCTTCTTCTGAACATGAATGCTTATGTTGGAGAACTGGAACGTACAACTTCTTTTAAAGATAAAGTAAGATTACAACCTAACAATGTAAATGCTGGTTTGTTGACTTATCCTGTACTTATGGCTGCTGATATCATTATTCATAAAGCCAATAAAGTACCTGTTGGAAAAGACCAGGAGCAGAATTTGGAAATTACCCGGAAATTTGCTAAACGCTTCAATCATATATATAAAGTAAATTTTTTTCCTGAACCCACTGCATATAACTTTGGAGATGATCTGGTGAAGATTCCCGGACTTGATGGGACTGGAAAAATGGGGAAATCAGAGGGTAATGGAATCTTTCTGGCAGACCCACCTGAAGTAATAAGGAAAAAGGTTATGAGAGCTGTTACAGATAGTGGACCAACGAGAAATAACCAGGAAATGAGTGATCCAATAAAAAATTTATTCACACTGATGGAAGTTGTATCTGAACCTGAAACAGGTAAATTCTTTCTGGATAAATACAATCAGTGCAATATTCGCTATGGTGACCTGAAGAAGCAACTTGCTGAAGATATTATCAAATTCACGAATCCCTTTCGTGAACGTATTACAGAAATCTATTCCAATGATGCTTATTTGAGGAGAGTAGTTAACGAGGGTGCTGAGAAGGCCAGACTTAGTGCATCCAAAACTCTTAGGGAAGTGCGTGAAATCATTGGATTCAAACCATTTTAAAAAATAAAGCCAGGTGTTGAGACCTGGCTGCCCTGAATTTGTTTCAGGTATATCTGGAAGATTGCCTGTTGATTATACTAAAACAAATTCTGTGCCAAAACTAATTTCCGGGAATGCTAATATATTACAAAAACCGGAATACTATAAAATATTGTACACAGCCTTTAAGGCTTCTTGTAGGTTTTTAACTACAAAATTTCCGTTTACTGCAAGCCGTTTATGAGTTTGATGACCGATTGATACCAGAATACATGGTATTTTTAATTGATCAGCAACTTCCTGATCATGCAAAGTATCACCAATCAAACATGTTCTTCCGGGAATCAGGTTTTCAGAAAACATAAGATCATAGCCATATTCCAACTTGCCTTTAGCCAAAATATTATTTGCACCAACGATCCTGTTAAAATATTTATGAATTCCAAATTTTTTAATAGAATCTACTAATGAAATCTGGTCCATAACAGAAAGGACATATTGATAATATCCCTTTTTGTATAGTTTATTAAGAATTACTTCTGCATCCTCAAATAATTTTGTGTGTTTAAAATTCACAAAATAAGTTTTTAAAAATTCTGCCGAGAGTTTTTCAAATGATTCTTTTTTAAAATTAAAACCTATATGGCTATAGTAATCCTTAATTGGGAAATTAAATATTTCGCGATATTTTTTTTTGTTCATCATTTCGAGATTCCTTACCTTAAGATAAGTATTGATACCCTGAATGCAAATATCAATATCATCCAATAACGTACCGTTCCAATCCCAAATTATTGCTTTTTTTACTGTATTTCTTATTTCTCCTTTGTTTGACATTATAGTTTAAAACAAAAACATAGCTGTTAATTCACTTTTGAAGCCCGCTTAAAAGGCATATTCCGGTCAAAAAGATACCGGTATGTTATATGCGTTTTCTTTTTTTCATTTTTATAAAGTTTAACCGGAAGTATAAGGAATGCCCGTTCTGTTTTTTTATTTACCTCAACAATTGAATACTTATCACTCATATATTGCCAGTTAGATTGGATGCAAAATAAATAAAATATGGATAATTAATAAATTTTTATCTTTATTCTGCAGAAATATGCCACTCAAGCAGTATCCTAGCAATATTTGTGGCATGGCTGGTGATCATTTTAAAACTGGTTATAAGTTCAAGATGCATCTCACTTGTTTCAATTGATTGTTTGATTTCATCTTTAATACGTTGGTAATGGTGTCTTTCCAGTTCGAGTGCCAGTTGCCTGTACTTCTTGTTTTTTACCTTCATTGCTTTAGCCTTTTCAAGATTGACATCCCTGAATACCTCAATGGCACGGCTTAGTTGTTTCTGAGTTCTGATTTGGTATTCCATTAATTCTTTTTTCCCTTGTTCGGTAAATTCCTGTTGGGATGAAGTCCACTCTTTAGCTCTTTGTATCAAATTTTTTGAAATCAGATCTGCAATCTGTTCAAATTCTTTTACAGTATACATTATCTGGAATGCTTCATTTACCCTTTCTTCACTGATATCCTCTTTTGTTACTTTCCTGAGGTATGAATTTACCTGATCACGAAGATAATTTACCAGTTTTTCTTTTTTAATGATACCTTCAAGGACATTAGTATCTTTCACAAAAAATGGCAGGATTATATCGTTTACCATATCTTGAACAAGATGTCCCATTCTTATTACTTCCTGCTTTGCAAGTGAAAGCGCAAGTGCGGGTGAAGAGATCAGGTTTTCATCAATGTATTTAACCTCAAGTTTCTCCTCAGCAGGGATTTCTTTTTCTGGCAGGATTAGACTAATCAGTTTAGCAAATGTTTTGGTAAATGGCAGAACCAAAATTGTCAAGGCAACATTGAAAATGGTATGGGCATTGGCAATTTGCCGTGGTACCACCTGTGCCATATAATCCATTTTTGAAAGATCGGGATTGCCCTGAGGTGAAATGCTTTGAATGATTTCAGAAAATTTTGGGATCCACCATAAAAATACAAGGATACCAAAGACTTTAAAGAAAGTATGTGCAAGAGCTACTTTTTTAGCCTCCCGGTTTGCATTTAGGCTTGCCAGCATGGCTGTAACAGCTGTCCCGAGATTGGCTCCAAGGAGCAATGAAATAGCAGCTTCCAGACTGATTAATCCCTGAGTGGATATAACAATAATTATCCCGATAAAAGCACTGCTGCTTTGGAGTAATGCAGTTAGAACAGCACCCATTAGAATTCCCAGAAAAGGATTTTCAAGTTTAAGCAATATTTCAATGAAAGGTTCATAAGTTCTCAAAGGAGACATAGCTATTGACATAATGTGGATGCCAAAAAATAAAATACCAAATCCCAGGATACTTTTACCTGTTTGTTTGAACTTAGGATCTTTGAAAAAAACATTCATTATAAAACCAATTGCGATAAACCATAAGGCATAATCTGTCAGTTTAAAAGCAATAATCTGGGCAGTTATTGTTGTCCCGATATCAGCACCTAGTATGATTCCGAGAGATTGTACAAAACTCATTAAGCCTGACTGAACAAAACCAACCAACATTACAGTGGTGGCACTACTGCTTTGAATGATCATCGTTACAATGGCTCCAATCCCAACAGCAATCAACCGGTTATTTGTAATGCTGGTTAAAATAGCCCTCATCTTGTCACCTGCAGCTTTTTGCAATCCGTCACTCATCATAATCATGCCAAAAATGAACAGGCTTAACCCACCCACTAATCCAGTCAGCATTATAAATATCCATTTTGAATCACGGGCATGGACCTCATAAACCAGCAAATTACTATCCTTATTTTTTATCCTTGCTGAAATGAAATAATCACCTGGTTCTGACCCTAGAGTTAGATAGGTTGAAGCCATTCCAAAAGTATCGGTGATAACAATTGGTTGTTCTATATGAAATCCATGTGAGTTTCCGGGTTTCGATATCAGTTCAAACCATACTTCTACCTTTTGTAAGGGAATGGCATTTTTATCCATCACCTGAACCCTTACCGGTTTTGAAACTCTATGGTTGACAGTTTGGTACTGACTGTCTCCTGAGTAATTCAATTCGGTCGATACAACTGGTTTTATTAATACTATTTCATGTGACAGCTCTTGTGGGTGTGCGGTTTTTATAGAAACTATTCCTGTCAGGAATAATAGTGAGAAGAAATATATATATTTTTTATTCAGAATCAAGGGAATAAAAATTGGTTACTTCCTCTGACTAAGTTACAATAAAATTATCCACAGTAAAAAAATTCAGTTTATTCTTGATGGATATCCAATAATTAACACTGGATATTAAAAATGTTACTTATTATCTGGTAAAATGCAAAAGCCCGGAAATACATATTATAATACGTATTAAAATGGCGCTGTTATGATATATTGAGCTTAAATATTTTGGAAAAATAGTTCCATGATCAGAATAATATGCCCTCACACAACCCATGTTTTCGTCACACCACAAGCGTGCCGAGTTACTTTTTATTCACAAAGTATCTATTTTAAATGGTGTTCATGAGCACTACGTGGTTGCTTGAAAACTACGGATACCCCCAACCACAGATAAAATAAACTATCCCGACGATAAATGTCGGGCTCAAACAGCATTTTATCTTCAGGCCTATGCTGCATTCTCGTTTTCTATGCAATTCCTATGATGCGGAAAAAGGCTTTGCATTAATGGTTTATCAGCTGAT
>JAUWMO010000166.1 GCA_030613125.1 Bacteroidota bacterium
ATATGCGCGTGCCAAAAACGTGACTCTTGGACCCTTGGACTCTTCGACCTGTCTTGTCCTCTTCGACCCTTGGACTCCTGTTTTCCGTACACATCAAAATATCTAGATTTTTATTATTGCTGTTTTTAGGTCTCCCAATGCGGAAAACAGGTCAGTCAGGTAACATTATCCTGAGAATTTATCTGATATCACATTAAATCATGCCCGGTCCTTCTTATAATCTCATTCTGAAGATCCTCTCCCAGATCATTAAAATAATCACTGTACCCTGCAACTCTGACAATAAGGTCCAGATATCTTTCAGGATTTTCTTGTGCTTTTCTTAAAGTTTCCGCGTCCACTACATTGAATTGAATGTGATGTCCATCCATTCGGAAATAGGTACGTACCAGATCTGCTACCCTTAAAATACTCCCTTCACTATCAAAAAACTCAGGAGTGAATTTCTGATTCAGCAGTGTGCCTCCTGTTTTGATATGGTCAATCTTTGCTGCCGAACGAATTACTGATGTAGGCCCTTTCCGGTCAGCACCCTGTACAGGGGAAATACCTTCCGATAATGGTTGACGGGAATTCCTTCCATCTGGCATAGCGCCAATTACACTACCAAAATATATATGTGAAGTTGTAGGCAACATATTTATTCTGAATGTCCCTCCTCTTGCAGTAGGTCTGCCATTTACTGCATCATAGAATATCTCAAAAACTTTTATTGCCTGCCTGTCAGTATAATCATCATCGTTACCAAACTTTGGGCTCTGGTAAATTAATTCATGCTGTAATTCTTCAAATCCAATAAAATCAGCATTCATTGCCTGAATAAACTCAGTAATAGTATGTTTCTTATTGTCGAAAACATGATATTTCAAGGCAGTCATGCTATCGGTAACACTACCAAGACCAACACCCTGAATATAGCTTGTATTGTACCGTGCCCCTCCATCATTATAATCTTTTCCCTTAACAATACAGTCATCTATTACCAGTGACAGAAATGGGGCTGGAAGGTTTGTGGCAAAAATCCTTTCAATAATATTATTTCCCTTTATTTTAATATTAATAAAGTGCTTTAACTGTTTATCATAAGCTGTAATTATTTCATCAAATGTCTTGAATTTTGAGGGATCACCGGTTTTAAGACCTGTCTGCTTCCCTGTAAGGTGGTCTCTTCCGTTATTTAAAGTGATTTCCAGGACTTTAGCAAGATTAAAGTAACCTGTTAAAAAATAGGCTTCTGTTCCAAAAGCCCCACTTTCAACGCATCCGCTTGCACCTCCCTTACGTGCATCTTCAAGAGATTTCCCTTGACTAACAAGTTCCCGGACTATGGCGTCGGTGTTAAAAATTGATGGGTGCCCGAATCCTGTTTTTATAATTTTAATCGCCCGCCTTAATATGCTATCAGGGTTTTTCTTACTGATTTGTACCATTGAAGATGGTTGCAGGATGCGCATTTCTTCAATAACGTCAAGAAGTATGAAACTGAGCTCATTGGTGGCATCTGATCCATCATGCTTCACACCTCCAACATTTATTAGTGAAAAATCCGTATATGTGTTACTTTCAAGAGCAGTAACTCCGATTTTCGGAGGTGCAGGATGATTGTTAAACTTAATCCAAAAACATTGCAAAAGCTCAATAGCTTTTTCCCTGCTTAATGAACCATCATTCAAGCCATTTTCAAAGAATGGTAATAGGTGTTGATCAAGTCGTCCCGGATTAAAGGAGTCCCAGGGATTCAGTTCGGTAATTACACCCAAATGTACAAACCAATAATACTGGAGAGCTTCATGAAAAGTCCTGGGAGCATGAGCTGGAACCCATCTGCAGACTTCCGCAATTTCCCTCAATTCATTTCTCCTGACAATATCTTTCTCTTTTCCTGCAAGTTTTTCTAATTCTTCAGAATGTCTCTCAGCAAACATAATGAGTGCCCTGGCAGCAACCTTCATGGCTTTTAGCTCCTCTTTTTTATCATAAGCATTAGGATCATTAAAAAAATCAATATTTTTTATCGATCTGTCAATTTCCCCGATAATATCCAGCATTCCCATTCTGTAGATCTTGTCACCCAAAACAGTATGACCAGGGGCGCGTTGCTCCTGAAATTCTGTAAACATACCTGCTTCATAAGCAGCATGCCATTCCGGGGTCATGGCTTGCATGATCCGGTCACGGTTTGTCTTACCTTCCCAGAAAGGAATTATCTTTTCCAGATAGATCCTTTTCGTTTCCTCATTAACTTTGAAAAACACTTTCTTTCTCGAATCAAGTACCTCAAGATCCCTGATTGAATGAAGAGTTATTTCAGGATATGTGGGTGTGGCTTTTGGAGCAGGGCCACGTTCTCCCACAATAAGTTCTGCCTCATTGATACAGATACTTTTGTTTTTCAGGATATATTCAAAATTAAGTGCCCTTCTCACAGGGACTGAGACCTGGGCGGCTATGTTACTTTTATAAAATTCTGTAACCAGCAAAGCCCTTTCAGCAGAGATCCTGTACTCAGCATTCAGGCTTTGCTCACGTAACTTCTGAACACGTTTTGTTAGCATGGTATTATTAATAATTGTACTTTTCGTTTTAAATACCAGAAATTTACAAATTCCGGAATCTCACATCCGAAATCCCAGATCTTTTTATCCCCCGATATTTACTTCAAAACCTTCTTTTTCAAACGATAATTTTATTTCCTTCAGTTGCTTTTTGTCTGGCTCTTTGGAATCCTTCATACGATTTGTAACATTAAATGCCCTGTATTTATGCCCTGCTATATTATGATAGGACAAAAGGTCAACTTTTTTAACTCTCACCAATTCACCCTTCAGGAAACGGATCATATTTTGAATATGTTCCATATTATCATTTATACCGGGAATCACTGCAAACCTGATCACTATATTTCTGCCTTCATCATGCAGGAATTTCAGGTTGTCAAAAATTAATTTATTTGAAACACCTGTGTACTTTTTGTGAACATCATCATTCATATGTTTAATATCATAAAGGAAGAGGTCAACCTTATTCATTACCTTTATAATAACTTCCTGTGAAGCATAACCTGTAGTATCAAGTGTTGTATGTATTGAGTTACGGTTACATGCTGACAGCAGATCAATAAGAAAATGATGTTGTAGCAAAGGTTCCCCTCCGGAGAAAGTCACACCTCCACCCGATTCTTCAAAAAACAGATATTCTTTTAGAATCTCCTTCATTACCTCGTCAGTTGTCAGCCACTCTCCTACCTGCTCATTAATAAGAAAAACTCTATTATTAATTTTATGATTCCTGGTCACTGACTCAGGACCTTCCCTGCGACTCTCGGGATTATGGCACCACCAGCAACTTAACGGACAACCCTTGAAAAAAACTGTTACCCGTATACCCGGACCATCATGTATTGCAAATCGTTTGATATCGAAAATTAATCCTTTCATTCGGCCATAATTATTTACGCTTACGTGTCCTTTTTGACAGTAAATCAGCTTCTTACACACTCTCCAAAGCAAATAAAATATTCAAAAAACATTCCTAAATCAAAGATTACTTTTTTGATTTATTACTTTTAAAGCCTTTAACAACCGTGACTTTCTTCCCTTCAAGTTCTTCCTGCTTGATCTGCTCTAACTGCTTGATGTATTCAAAGATTACAAGGATCTGATTATCGTGTTCGGCCAGTTTGTGTTCTATCTTCTCAAGCCTGTGCAGGATATCTTTGTGAGATGTAAGCATTTCGCGCATCCTGCTAAAGATTCTTACGATCTGGATATTAACCTGGATCGCTCTTTCACTATTTAATACACTTGCTAACATTAATACTCCATGTTCAGTAAAAGCAAATGGAGGGGTTCTTCTGCCTCCCCAACTTGAGGTCGCAAATTGCGACTTCAAGTCGTTAAACTCTTCCTTGTTTAATTGGAACATGAAGTCCCTCGGGAACCTGCTAAGATTACGTTTAACTTGCTCATTAAGCCTCTTTGTTCCTACATCGTACAGTTCAGCCAGATCTTGATCCAACATTACTTTCTTGCCTCTGATTATGTAAATCTTATTCATGATAACTTCATCCGGGATCATTATTTGAGCGTCTTTTTTCGCCATTTGTTTTGTGTTTAGTTTGTTGTAAAATTAGTGATTTAATGCAGATGGACGCAAAATGCGACCACCTAATTCATCCTAATGGATGATACTTCTCTTTAGCCATTCTCAGTTCTTCCAGCTCGGTTTGCCAGTAATGCTACGTGGAGTTGATCTTCTTATAGCTGGTAAGAGGATGGTCACAAACTGATATGGCTGATCGGAGCAATGTCTCCCGGGTTATGATCGGTAAATACGAACGAGGTGAAGCAGTACCTTCTAATGAGACGGCTAAAAAGATTGCAGATACATAGCGATTTAAATACCTATTATAATACGTATCTTAATATGTATTACTTTATTTTAAACTCGTTATCATACTGATACTCTGTTAGTTATAGCAGCTATGATTTAGAGGGTTATATGTAGGTTGTCAGGTATAGTTGTTGGGCAATAGAAAAATACGATAACAACAGTTGAGTTTAGATCAGTGTATAACTAAGGAGATTCCTCTCCGCCAGGGCGGATCGGAATTACAGTATTATTAACCCGCCTTATTACTTCGTGAGGCCGCTTCGGTGGACAAAGAAGGTTAAGAAGTACCTGTAGAATGAACGTCCTCGTTCGTTTATCGATCCGACAGGATCGAGCATTTCTTTCCGAACCTTTTGGTTCGCAATCGATCCAGAGGATCGATCCTTGAGTTTGGCTAATTTCTCGCAAATCGATCCAGAGGATCGATCTACAGGAAGTCCGCTATTGGTTTTAGCAATGTAGCAATTTAAAATACAACTTTGTTACTATTTTTGTTGAAAAAACTTTAAAACAAACTAACTATGAAAACAAAAATCAGTTTTATCATTTTAATTGCAAAATTTTACTTTTCAGGAATACTCTTCAGGGTTTCCACAAGATAATCCCAGAATTTTTTAACTGTTTCAATATTCACTTTTTCATCAGGTGAATGCGGAAACCTGATAGTTGGCCCGAAAGAGATTATATCAAAATTCGGATATACCCCGCTAATTAATCCGCATTCCAGTCCGGCATGAATTGCCCTTATTTCAGGCACTTTACCAAACTTTTTATTATATACATCCTGCATGATCTTCAGAATAGCTGAATTCATATTTGGTTTCCATCCCGGATATTCACCGTCAAAGTCAACTTTTGCCCCAGCCAGTTCAAATACTGACCGGAACATATTTTTCAGGTCAATAATTGCTGAATCAACCGAACTGCGTAACAGGCATAATACATTAATTACTCCATCGTGAGATTTTATAATAGCCATATTTGATGATGTTTCAACCAGGCCATCCATATCATTACTCATGCGAATAACATTATTAGGGGCCCCGTACACTGCATTTACAAAGTTATTATGAGTATCAAGGTCCATAACGAATTCAGGAAGCTCTGCAGATTCAGCTTTAAAAGAAAGATCCGGATCAATGCTTGAGTATTCAGATTTAAACACAGTTTCCATTTTCTTAACCCAGTTTAATACATCTGATTTCTCACCTTCCGGGATTGTAATTATGGCAAAAGATTCACGAGGAATTGCATTTCTGAGTGTTCCTCCGTCAATGCCTGAAAGACGCATACCATGATTTCTGGTTCCGTACCACAAAAAACGATTTAGAATTTTATTTGAATTCCCACGATAAAGAGGGATATCAATACCTGAATGACCTCCTTTAAGTCCGGAAACAGAAATTTTAATGGCAACATGATCTTTTGGAACTGGTTCTTCCCTGTATTCAAATTTAATATTTGCATTTGTACCTCCGGCACATCCAACATAGAGCTCACCTTCATCTTCCGAATCCATATTTATAAGTATATCTCCCTTCAATAATCCCGGTTTTAACCCAAATGCACCGGTCATTCCAGTTTCCTCATCAACTGTAAACAATGCTTCAACCGGACCATGCTGAATGTTTTTTGATTCAAGCACTGCCATAGCTGCAGCTACTCCAATACCATTATCAGAGCCAAGGGTTGTGTCATTGGCAGTTACCCATTCCCCATCCACAAAAGCTTCAATGGGATCTTTTTCAAAATCATGTTCCTTATTACTGTTCTTCTGTGGGACAATGTCAAGATGTCCCTGCAAAACAACACCTTTCCGGTTTTCCATTCCAACAGTAGCAGGCTTCTTTATAATAACATTTCCAACTTCATCTACTATGGTCTCCAACCCGCATGCCTCTCCAAATTTTTTCACAAATTCAATAACTTTCCCTTCTTTCTTTGATGGGCGGGGGATCTGTGTAAGGCTATAAAAATGTTTCCACAATATTTGCGGATCCAGGTTTTTAATTTCTGTACTCATGTTCTTTTGTTTTTAATATAAAATATTTTTATTCAGGTTTTACACCTGAGGGAAGTTCTAAACCATATTTCTGTTCTGCATCCGCTTTCTTTAACTTATATGCAAGGAATATCGAAATTACACCAAGGATCACCAGCATGAAAATCGGAACAGTATAATTATACACTATCTCACCTGCACGAATAGCCTCAATGTTACCTCTGTTGGCAAGGTCAAGAACTTTGCCAATACCCCAGAAGAACAATGCAAGGCCTATATTCTGAATAGTAAACATAGCAGCATAGGCAGTGCCTAAACGGCTTTCAACAACAATTTTTGCAACCGATGGCCACATGGCAGCCGGGACAAGTGAAAATGCAACTCCCAGGGAAAGCAAGCCAATGTAACCCAAAACTTCATTCTGGAAAACCGATAGTGTAAGATGTGCAAAAATCAGAAGAAGCGAACCCAGCATCATCAATGAGGCGGCCTTCCCTTTCCTGTCCACTATACTCCCAAAGATAGGTGTAAATAAAATTGTACCTAAAGGTATTAAACTGGCCACCTTCGGACCGTTAGAGAAAACCGCACCAAGCCACTGAAAAAATGTTGCATCCTGCATATCAGGAAATTCAGAACTTAAACCGAATTTATTTACTAAAAGATCGGGTGCATATTGAATAAAAGGAAAAACTGCCGCATAGAATGTCAAACAAAGTAAAGCTATATAAATAAAAGTTTTGTTAGAAACTAATTTGAGCAGGTCGGCTAACCTGAATTTCTCTTCAGGTTCTTCTCCGGCAGCATCGACTGATCTTTGCTTATCAAGGCGTACATCAAAAATAAGATAAATAAGAAATCCTAAAAGGCCCATGGCTATCAACGAGCCTGCAAATGCTATTGCAGGAGCTACTGAGCCCCCGGAGATATCAAGCGAAAGAGCCATCCCCATTGCCGATCCAAACCTGCCGAAACCCATATTAATACCGAATGC
>JAUWMO010000117.1 GCA_030613125.1 Bacteroidota bacterium
CGGTACAATAGCCTCAGATCACAACAAGTATCCTTTATAATACTATCACTGATCCTGTATGATCCCATTCCCTTAGCTGCAAAATAAATTAATCTATATACCGGTAAATAAATGATTCCCATAGTGGGTTGTCCATCCTCAATAAGGGCTATGTTAACAGTAAATTCATCATTCCTGTTGATAAATTCCTTGGTTCCATCCAATGGATCGATAAGCCAGTACTGCTTCCATTTTTTTCTTTCCACCCATGTAATCCCGGTTGACTCTTCACTTAATAATGGTATTCCGGTTTTTTTAAGGCCTTCAATTATAAGTGAATGTGATTTTCTGTCAGCTAAAGTAATCGGGGAATTATCTCCTTTCATTTGTACCTCAAAATCACAGCTTTTATAAATGTTAAGGATGGCTTTACCTGCATAGTAAGCTTGCCTGATGGCTAATAACAGTAAGTCTGAATGTGAAGGATCAGAATAGGTCATACTATCAGAAATAAATTAAGCCCAGAATCAAAACTGCAGCAATCATGTAAAGAACAGTAAGGGGAAATCCAAGCTTAAAAAAGTCCCTGAAAGAATAACCACCCGGACCATATACCATCAAATTCGTCTGATAACCGATAGGCGTCATGAAATTCGCTGCGGCAGCATAAGCAACTATCAGAATAAATGGTTTGGGATCAAGACCCAATTTCATTGACATACTTAATGCTATTGGGAAAATTATTGCTACAGCCGCTTTTCCAGTGATATAGGCACCCAAAACTGAAGTAATAATAAATATTCCCAACAAGATGCCATATTTACCCAAAGGCGTAAAAATTGAAATAAAGAAATTTGCAAACATCGGTGCGGCCCCTGACTTCATCATTGCAATTCCCAGGGCCCGTGACATAACAATAATTAATCCCAAATTGTAATCAATACCCTTTGACAGGTCTTTTGGATTGGTTAATTTGAGTACAAAAGATGTCAGCAACAGAATTATCAATCCCATAAACAATGAAATTATTTTTAGTGCCGACAATATGATGGCAAGCAATAATCCGCCTATAAGTATAATTATTTTGTAGGTTTCAATTTTTTCAAATTTCCTGATATTTGAAATTAAATAGAAGTCCCCGGTATTTTTTATCCTATTTCTGAAATCAGGTCCACAGTATAACAGAAGAACATCTCCGGCTTTGAGGTCAACTTCCCTCAATTTTTCAGTAACACGCTCTTCATTCCTATGAATGCCAATCACTGCAGCATCAAATTTTGACCTGAAATTCACATCTTTTAAAGTCTTGTCAATAAATGCAGAATTATGAGATATTACAATCTCTACTACCTCAGTACGTTTTTTTCTATGAAGCATACCTACAGAGGGTATTGTCAATCCCGAATTAGCATCCATAAGATCAGCGATTGGTGATTTATCCCCGGCAAATATCAAACGGTCGCCAGCTTCAATAAGGAGATTATTAGATACAACAAAGATTACCCTTTTATGTCTTTGTATCTCAACCAGGTAAAGACCTGGAAGATTCCTCAAACCAGACTCATCGACAGTTTTTCCAACCAGGTTTGATTTCTTTTTAACCTGTGTCTCTACCAGATAGTTTCGCTCAGCCTCAGGTTTATCCTCAAGAAGGCTCTTATTATCAGGCAGTACCTTATCACTGAAAAAATAAATGTAAATGGATCCTATTACTATCATGGGCACACCCACAAATACAAAATCAAATATATTAAGTGATTTCAAACCGGGAATAATATCCTGATCGACCACCAGGCCATTTACTATCAAATTAGTAGAAGTACCAATAAGGGTAGCACAACCTCCTAAAATGGCCGCGAACGAAAGCGGCATCATCAGTTTCGAAGGCGAGATTTTGTTTTTTTCAGACCAGGAATTCACATAAGGCAGCATTACAGCGACAAGAGGTGTATTGTTAAGAAATGCAGAAAAACCTGCTACCAGAAACATCATTCTACTCAGAAATCCTTTGTAACTCTTAACATTAGCAAAAGCCTTTCCGAACAGGAGCTCAGTTATGGCAGTATTACGAATGATATCTCCAATGAGCAGCAGCATAATAATGACCATAACTTGTTCATTAGCAAAACCACTCAGGATTTCACGTGGAGTAAGTATCCCGAATATTCCTAGTACTGCTATACCAATAAGGAAGGTAAAGGCAGGTCCAAAAAGTTCCAGGTATAGTGATACCAAAATAAATATCACTACAAGGATAACCAAAACAAGATCAGCTGTAATCATGTATAATGATCCAATAAGGGAGTGTTATGCCCTAAATACTTGGTTGCTTTCAATAACTTTAATCAAAAATAAGAAAATTATCAAAATTTGTTCTTAAACGGCAGAAAAGTCATAAAATCTGCATGGTGAACAATATATGCTTCTGTTGTCCTTTTCACCAGATCACCTTCCCCGGCATGAGCTGCAATTATATGACATACCTCGGGAGGAATGCCACATTCCTCCGCTAAGGAAACCCCTGAAAAAGGATGACGCAGATATTTTCCATACCGTCCCTGTATAATATTTCCGTTTTCATCCTTTTCATATTCAAGAAGTTTTCCAACATCGGCAAGTATTGCTCCGGCAATAAGTATATCCATATCCAGAGGGAGCTCATCTTTTAAAAAAAACCTGATTTTCTCACCACTTTCTTTTGCAATGTGAACAACTGCTCTTTTATGGGCCATAAAACTAACCTTTAAATCAGGTCCGGCTAATAATGTAAACGGGATCAGGGAAAGATCACCGGCAGTTAACTCGCTTCTTTCAAGTGCCAGGGCCCAGGTTTCTGTTGTTTTGTTACGCAGCTTCGGATCTTTAATCCATTCCAGTTCCGGCCAAAGTTTTTTTGCTTCTTCAAACATAATTCAAATTTAGTATGTTACAATTTAAATTCTGTAATAGGTTAAAATTATTTTGAAAAATTTTGTATGATTGCGTCTGTCATCTCTTTTGTTGATGCAGCTCCTTTCTGAATTACATCAACTGTACCTTTCATTTTTTTCATATCATAGGTCTGCACCTTCCCGTCAAGAATGACTTTTGAAATTGACTTTCGGATTATTGCTGCAATTCCTTCCTCTCCTATAAAATCAAGCATCATGCATGCCGACTCGATCATTGCCACAGGATTTACAATAGAAACAGGATAATCAGCATATTTAGGAGCCGAACCATGAGTAGGTTCAAAAATTCCTATTCCCTCATCATTAAACTGGGCACTGCACGCAAATCCCAAACCCCCAATTAAACCTGCAAACCCATCAGAAACAATGTCACCAAACATATTACCTGCCACAATCACATCATATTCTTCCGGGTTCTTGGTCAACCACATCATCTGTGCATCAATGTTTGTGTTCCAAAGTTCGATCATGGGAAAGTTTGAAGCCTGAATTTGTTTTGCAAGCCTGTACATCATTCCGGAGGTCTCCCTGATTACATTTGGTTTTTCACACATTGTAACCGACTTATAATCATGTTTACGGGCATATTCAAAAGCTGCCCGAAGGATCCGTTCAGTGGCTTTTCGTGTAAAAATTCTTGTTGAGACTGATAAATCTTCTTTTGGCACTTCACCAAAGTTTTTTTTGAATTTTGGGTGCGTCAATAATGCATTATACACTTGTTCAGGAGGATCTGACCATTCCACCCCTCCATACAATCCTTCAGTATTCTGACGAAAGATGACAACATCAACAGTTGGCTCTTCAATTTGTCAATCTTTCCCCCGACGGATAAAATTTAGTGGATTACCGGTATAGGTATGGCAGGGTCTTGTACAGATATCAAGATTAAAGTGTTGCCGTAATCCAACAATTGGACTTGAATAAATCAGACCTTTATCTTTCAAATCAGGCAATAGTTCATTTTCTGCTTCCTCTTTGGGTTTGGAAGTTATGGCCCCAAACAGGGCAATTTTATGTTTCTGAATAAGCTCAATAGTCCTGTCAGGTAACGGATTACCTTCTTTGCGCCAGAATTCCCAACCAATATCGCTTTCTATATATTCAGCTTCAAATCCTGCAGCATTCAGCACTCTGAGAGTTTCATTCAATACCACCCGGCCTATTCCATCACCGGGTAAGGTAACAATCGTTCTTTTTGACATATTTATCAGATTTTAGCATACAATATTAGTGTTTGTAAATTTAACATATTTTCTTTTTACGAATTTTTAATAATAAGATGTTTAACAAGCATTAATTTCAAAACTTCTGACTAATGCAATAGTTCTTTGTCTGAATTTTATCAGGAGTTCTGAATTTAATAATATTTAATTTTTCTATTTTTGGGCTCGATTTGAAGTTATAATAATCATGGAAAAAATGGATACACTTCCGAAACATCCCATTTGGGAATATTTTAAAGAAATATCAAGAATACCCAGACCTTCAGGCAAAGAGGAAAAGATACTTAAGTTCTTAATAAATTTTGCTGAGAGTCTGGATTTGAAATATATGCAGGATAAAGTTGGGAACCTTCTAATAATGAAACCTTCATCTTCCGGCAAAGAAAAGGTCAAAACTGTTATCCTGCAAAGTCATGTGGATATGGTCTGTGAAAAAAACATGGATATTGATCACGATTTTGATAACGATCAGATTGAAGCAATTGTTGAGGGAGATTGGATTAAGGCAAAAGGAACTACACTGGGCGCTGATGACGGTATTGGAATTGCTTCCCAAATGGCTGTTCTGGCTGCAAAAGATATTGAACATGGGCCAATCGAATGTTTATTTACAATTGATGAAGAAAGCGGAATGACCGGGGCCAAAGGGTTGCAAGCAGACTTTCTTAAAGGTAAAATTCTTCTGAACCTTGATTCAGAAGATGAAGGAGAACTTTTTATTGGTTGTGCAGGAGGGATTGATACTGTTGCTAAATATTCATATGAATCGATTGATACCAATAATAATTCAAAAGCCTATAAGATCTTGGTAAATGGTTTGAAAGGTGGGCATTCAGGCGATGAAATCAATAAGGACTTAGGCAATTCCATTAAGATCTTAAACAGATTTCTTTGGCAGGCAGTTCAAAGATTCGGTGTTAAAATACATCTATTTAACGGAGGAAACCTTCGAAATGCTATTCCCAGAGAAGCTTATGCAGTTATTGTGGTTCCTGAAGAAAAAGCAAAGGAATTAGAGGATTATTTTTATGAGTTTGTACGGATAATCAGTTCGGAATACATCAAAACTGAACCCAACCTGAGATTATTGATTGAAAAAACTGATATGCCTGGAGAAGTGCTGGAAGAAACATTCCAGTTAAAACTTCTTTCGTCGCTTTATGCTTGTCCTCACGGGGCATTATCCATGAGTAAAGAAATACCGGGACTGGTTGAAACTTCTACAAATCTTGCCTCTATTAAATTTCAAAATGAAAGACAAATTAAAGTAACTA
This sequence comes from Bacteroidota bacterium, assembly GCA_030613125.1. Classification (GTDB taxonomy): domain Bacteria; phylum Bacteroidota; class Bacteroidia; order Bacteroidales; family VadinHA17; genus JAUWMO01. The sequence goes on from JAUWMO010000117.1 coordinate 5,431, forward strand.
CCAGTCAAAGAAGTTCTGTTGAAAGTGCCAAAATGGATGCAGCCTGGATGGTGGAAAGTGCTTTCAGCCTATCCAACGCCAAAATAGAGCATTCCGGAGGTTATCCGGGATGGACCCCGGATACGAGCTCTGAAATACTCAAAATAGCCCGTATGGCATATGGCAGACTTTTTAAAACTGAATCCGAAGTTAAAGCAATACATGCCGGACTGGAATGCGGACTTTTTTTTGAAAAATACCCGGAGCTCGACATGGTATCTTTTGGACCCACCATCAGAGGTGCACATTCTCCTGATGAACGGTTGCATATTGGTAGTACCTATAAATTCTGGGACCTTTTAATAGAAATACTGAAAAATATCCCGGAAGGAGAGTAAGACTTAACCTCTATTATTTATAAAAGCGGCTAATTCTTAAACAATAAAGTGAATTGTTCGTATACGGATTAATCGTCCATTGGGGAAAAATCCTCTTTCTCAACGCCGCATACAGGGCATGACCAGTCATCAGGTATTTCCTCAAAAGGAGTTCCGGGCAGAATACCACTATCCGGATCTCCTGCCTCAGGATCATAGATATATCCGCAAACATTACACTGGTACTTTTTCATAATTAATAGATCTGATTATCCATTTATTTTTTCTTTTACCTTTTTTACGGTATCAAGGATTGTCCCGTCAACCCATTTTATTATGGCAATGATCTGGTCCTCAAACAAAGCCTTTTCAGGTTTCCCGCAAATTTTTTCAGCTATCTCCTTTAACTCACCAATGGTCTTTAATGGTAACCCTGAGCCTTTAACAGCTTCAATAAGGTCCTGGCGTTGTGGATTTATTGCAATCCCCCTTTCTGTGACAACAACATCAATCAATTCACCGGGACCGCAAAGGGTTGTCACTTCATCAACAATTACAGGAATTCTGTCTCTGAAAAGTGGTACAGGAAGAATTACAGTTTTTGAGAAAAGGCAGTTCTGCCAACCCCCGATACCGTGCAAGAGGTAACCATCTGAATGAGTTACCACGTTAGCATTAAAATTTATATCTATTTCTGTAGCACCAAGAATCACTACATCCACCATTCCGGCAAAGTTACCTTTGCTATGGTAATTATATGAAGTAAAAGGACTTGTCCATACATGATTTGGGTTTTCAGACATGGACCTGACTCCTTCCAAATCGAAGGTCTGGCCATCAAGTAAATAATCAATAAGGCCTTCCTGCAGCATCGAAACCAGGTATTTATTGCTGCCGCCCCTGGCAAACCTGGCTTTTATTCCTTTTTTCTTCATAATCTCCTTAAAATATTCGCCTACTGCAAGAGAAGTTCCGCCAGCGCCTGATTGAAAAGAAAAACCCTCTTTTATAATTCCGGCTGCTTCGCAAAATTTTGCAGTCAGTTCTGCCATATAAAGCCGGTCAGGGCTTTTTGTGATTCGGGTGGTACCTGATATTATTTTCTCAGGATCTCCTAATTTTTCAATCTCCACAGTGTAATCAACAAAATTTCCCTGGATCTGCCAGGGTAAACAAGGAAAAGGGACCATATTGTCAGTAACTATAATAACCTTATCAGCAAATTGTGAATCGGCCAGTGCAAAACCTAATAATCCTGTAGCTGAAGAACCATTCAGTCCATTTGCATTTCCAAATGGATCGGTGCATGCAGCACCAATCACAGCAATATCTATCTGAACTTCGCCATCCTGAATTGCCTGATATCTGCCGCCATGGGATCTGAGAACACCAGTTCCTTTCATTTTACCTTCTGAGGCAAACCTGCCTAACGGGCCATTCATACTCCCCTCAATATGATGGATTGTTCCATCCTCCAGATATTGAATAAGATGTTCATGACAAGGAAATGATGCAGAAGGAAACCATACCAGATCTTTCACATTTAATTCCTTAGCTATATCAAAAATCTGATTGGACAGTAAATCTCCATTTCTGAAATGATGGTGAGTAGATATTGTAATTCCGTCCTTAAGACCTGCCTTTATTAATGCTTCCTTAAGAGTCGAAACCTGTTTGTTGCCATCTGAAGGGTAATTGGCACAAGTAGGTATATTTACTCCATGTTTTTTCCCATCAGGCATAAATTTGCCAATACCCTGAAAAGGCACCTGGGTTTTACCGTTAACTTTAAGTGGGACCCATCTTCCGGCTGCATTTTGTACTAATCCGGGAATTTTCATAATGTGCTTTATATTGGTACTAGTACCGTGTTTCATTAAAACATATACATATTATCTTATTGTTTTTTGTGATTTGGAGTTTTTTTTACAAAAATGCTTAACTTTATGGACAAACGCTATTTAGTTTCCATTAATTCCTCCAGCCAGTTTTCCCGCAAAATATTCATGTCGACCGCGAGTTCAATTATTTTCTGTGCTCGTTTCACAACAGGAGGATCAATCATTTTTGTCCCCAGGGATACGACCCCCAAACCCTGTTCTGTTGCCTTTTTATAGGCATAAACAATTTTCCTGGCGTTTTCAATTTCTTCGTCTGAGGGAGAATATCCCTTATGAATTATCCTGATTTGTCGTGGATGTATACAACCCATACCTTCAAAACCTAATGACTTTGAGTTCATTACAGCCTTCCTCAATCCCTCCTGGTCACCAACATCAGAAAAGACAGAGTCAATAGGCTGAATACCAGCTGCTTTACAAGCATTCACAAGTCTTGTTCGGGCATACAGCGATTCTGTTCCCTGGTGGGTACGTCTCACACCAATATCAGCTGTATAATCTTCTAATCCTATTGCCATGGCAACAATATTTCGGGAAGAAACAGCTATATCAAATGCCTTCTCAACTCCAAGGGCACTTTCAATAATTGGCATTAAAAAGACTTCCCTGCCCGGTTCAAGTTTATTTATTTCATCTTCCAGTTCCCCGATCTGTTCCGGACCTTCGCATTTTGGTACAAGAAGTATATGGATATTGTGTGGTATAACAAACTTCAGGTCATCCAGGCCGGCAGGTAACTGATTGATCCTAACCATTCTTTCAACACCCATGAAATCAACTTGTCTAAGCGCATTTCTGACAAGGTACCTTGCTTCCTCTTTCTTATCCGGCGCGACCGAGTCTTCAAGATCAAGGATAACTCCGTTAGGCTGGTGAATCCCGGCATTCAGCATCAGGTTTGGAGTATTACCCGGAAGATATAATCTCGAAAAACGGAATCTGTTCCTGGAAGATTGGTACAAATTCTCGTCAAGCATTACAGGCAGAAATTCTTTCTCAGTTCTGATCAAACTCTTTATTGCAACTTCCAGCCGCGCCGATATCACAAATGGTAAGGCTCCACTATCTTCAATCACGATCTTTGCATTTCTTATCCCGAAGAATTCTAATTCACCCATAAGTAGTTCCCTGATAGAAGCACCATACATGGATCCCACTTTTGAATGCAGGTCAATCAGTATGCCCTCTTTCGAAGTAAGCTCAAATGTAATCTTACAATCGGAACGAATCCTAGGGGCTGAATTACCGGTCACGATTGATTTTGGCAAATCTTCCACGGCTTAACATATTATGATTTCTACAAATATAGTGAAAGCTAACATGGAAAAAAGAAGGGATATCTAAAATGTTAAACAATGTACGAAGAATATTGGGCTTTGAATATAATTAGTGTCTGTCTATAAAGTCAGTGTTTAGTTCAGAATGTTCGTTGTCAAGGCTTGTGAAATTAAAAAAAAGCGTAGTTTACTTGTGTAAATGAGCATTTTTTTAATGAGCGTAACGCAGACAACGGACATTATGGACAAACACTAATTAAAGATTATTGTGTAATTCTAAGAACATATTAGTTAACTCAGTCTAGTACACATCTCACTGAGAAACCGCGTGTCTTATCAATTACGAGTCTGTTTATCCTTGACTCTTCTTCTGTCAGGGATCGGAAATATGCAAAATTCTTATGGTATTCAGAGGAACTCCAAAAGTAACCTGCACCATTAATACTAAAATAATTTCCATCATCCATTCTGTATCCTCCAAGTAAAGCATCGAATCCTACTCTACTTCCACTTTTTAACTTTGTTCCCTGATCAGTTCCACGGAAACCTAACTGGTTAGCAACAGATGCACGCATTCCTAATTCTATTTCCAGTGTCTTCCATTCATCATCAGATGGCAAGTCCCAGCCATCAGGGCATGAGCGTTCAGCTGTTTCCCAATTATA
>JAUWMO010000014.1 GCA_030613125.1 Bacteroidota bacterium
CCTGTATCTAAAGGGTCAAGATATAATTTCCACTTCCCATCAGTTCCGGTTACAGTTTCAGCAAAATGGCCACCAAGTTCGACAATGACATTTTCACCGGGGTCTGCCCAACCCCATACAGGTACCTGCATCTCACGTTGAAGTATCATGTTATCACCGAAAAGTTTTGGAAGCCTGATATCAGCTTGGGTGAAATCAACCAGGAAGGTTAGAAGGAATAAAAGAGTTAGTAGCTTTTTCATAATTAATTATTTATTTGCTTGTTTATCATAAATTTTCCTTCAGCCATTCCAATATTTCTTTATTGTACTTTTCAGGATCCAGATAATGCCCTTCATCATATTCAATAAGTTTTTTTTGAACCAGGGCCAATTCAAATAATTCTTTTGCCCTTGCATTGCGGAGCGCAATGTCTTTTTTGGCAAGTACCATTAGCAGTGAAAGATCCGTGTAATTGGGAAAAAAGTTACTGGAGTTGACGATCCGTCCCGGGGGTGTTTGCGCCATGATAAATTCGGTTGCAGGAACAATGAGAATTGAAGCCTTGATCCTTGGCTCAACTGCAGTAAGAATAGATCCAATCCATCCTCCCAGGCTGCCTCCGAATACAGCTATTCTTTCAGGATCAATATCGGGACGGGAAAGAAGGTAGTCGATACCTCTTCTAAGGTCAACTACTGTCTGGCACATCCAGTCTCTGTAATAATAAGGGCCGCGATTGCTGCCTTGATCGAAGCCGCCTTCAATTTTTCTTTCTCCATAAAGGAAATGATCAGGTGCAAGCACGGCATATCCCTGTTCTGTAAGTAAGGGAATCCAATCCTGTACCCAGTCCTCATTTTTACCCCAGAAAAGGTTCCAGCCATGCATAAGGATAACTACCGGCAGCTTCTCAGTCTCTTTTTCTTTGGGAATTGCAAGATATGCAGGAACTCTTTGTTCGCGGACACTGCGATAGGATATTTTATACAGAATATGAGGACCCCGCCATGGCCATTCCCCATAGAATATAGGATCTGATGGAATCCCCTCATCGTAAGAGTAATACTCCAGAATTCTTTCATATTCGGTGTCATCTACAGCCTGTTCAATCGACGAAGAATCGGATTGGCCAAAGGCTGTCAAAAATGATAAAAGTAAGATGAAAGTTAGAAGGTAAATTTTTTTAGAAATATTCATTATTAATGAACTTTAGTGATTTTAAAAAATAATATTCTGAAATTAAATAAGTGAAAATATATTCCAAATCCTTATTTAAAATGCTTTTTTTGTAAATATATCTAAAAGTATAATTATATGAAACTTTTTTTATTTTTATACTTATTTTTTCTTTTCTTATTCCTTTTTAGAACTTAGCTTCGCAAATTTACCCTGTGAAATAAATCGAAGATTTAATGCGAATCATTATTTTACAGGGTGAATTAAAAAAGGGAATTAAGAACAGAACTTTGTAAATTAGAACATAACTTTGTAAACTAATTGAAAAACAGTAGATATGAAAGTTCAAAGGTCAATCCCGATAGCTATCGGGTCAAAACCCAAAATAAATCCCAACTTTAAAATCCAAAAAACTAAACATGGCAGAAAAGAAAAAACCCTACGACTTACATGAGCGATTGTTGTTGTTTGAGAAAAGAATACTTGAGATTTGCAAGAAGCTACCCAACTACCCTGAATGTAACTGAATACGTGGACAACTTGGAGCTTGCGGAACTTCAGCAGGCGCCAATTATAAAGAAGCAGACGGAGCGATAACCAAAAGGGACTTTATAAATAAACTTGCTATTGCCAGAAAGGAGGCAAAAGAAGCAAGATATTTTCTACGGGTTATCAGCGGAACTTACCTTGATCAGGAAGAACTAAAAGATGACATCAAAGAAGCTGAAGAGATAATTAATATTATGAGCAGCATGATTAACAAGTCAGCTGGTGGAAAAAGAAGTTAATCCTGCTTTTCAAAGCAATAGTTTTGAACCGATAGCTATCGGTTTGGGATTTTGAATTTATTTTGAACTTTGGATTTTGAATTTTGAATTTTTATAATCTCTACGGAATTACCCATATGATAAGGGGAATTTTTGAAATACCTATACAATAAAATAGTTTACAATACCACAATTTGGTTATGACTAAGTATAACAGTTTATCAGGATTTATTTTGGTTTTAGGAATTATGTTCAACTCATGTTGTGAAACCGATAGCAAACCCGGTGCACCGGAGAAAAATATAAAAAGTCTTGATGTACCACGTATTGATTTTATTATTATGTCTGAAATTCAGTCTCATCAAAATGATCCAAATGTTATCTGGTATGATGACTTTAATAACGGAGAAAAAAAATATTTGGAGTCAACAGGAGGTATTGATACTGCTGAATCTTTTGGTGGTTCCGGTGGTGCTATGAGAGCGGGTTTCAAAAAAGGTGAAACGGTAGGAGAAGGAAACCGTAAATTAGCATTTGGCGACTTCCCCGGACCTGGGGAATCCGTGGTTAAACAAGGAGAGAAATTTGATGAGATATACTGGCGTATTTATGTAAAGCACGAATATGGCTGGCAAGGTACGCCCGCGAAAATGTCAAGAGCAACAAGTATTGTCTCCGGTAATTGGCAACAAGCTATGATTTTACATGTTTGGAGCGGGAAAGACAATAGCCTTACTTTAGATCCGGCCAGTGGAATTGATGGCCAGAGTAGCACTGTAAAAACAACAAAGTATAATGACTTCGATAATCTTACCTGGTTGGGGAATAAACCCTCATCTGAATTTCAAATTTCATCAACCGGAGAGTCGGGTTATTGGATCCTTGTGGAAGCTCGTGCAAAGTTGAATACACCGGGAAAAAGCGACGGGCTTGCCCGGTTATGGATTGATGGCCGTTTAGAGGCGGAACGCGAAAATCTGAATTTCAGGGGCAGCTATATTGATCATGGTATTAATGCTGTTTTTTTGGAATCCTATTGGAACAGCGGCTCAATTAAAACTCAAGGTCGTTGGTATGATAATTTCATAGTTTCTGCAAAACCAATTGGGCCTGTTGCCTGTCCTCCAAATCCTACTTTATATAAAACTCCCTATCAGGGGCCTGAAGATCTTTCAGCCTGGGAAGTGGAACTGGCAACTGACTATGAAGGTGACGATATTGTATATAAATCAAAAGAATTGGGTAAAAAGGAAAGCGTAGTTATTAATATGAGTAATGGTAGTTTCTGCGGATCTCTAAACGGGATGTCCGATCTTTCTTCAGAAAATACTTATTTCTGCCGGGTACGTCAGAAAAGTACCAATGGAGAATGGTCAGATTGGAGCCGATGGCATCAGAATTTCAATGTGGCAGAGTAAACTTCCGGGGAATACCCTATCTTTAGATTATTCTAGTCGGACAGTAGTGATATGTTGTTTATACTTAATTTTAAGAATGTGCACCAATTTATTCTACATAAAAGAAATATCGGGAGATATTAAAAATAGCAAAGCAAATATTAACTCAATAAAATCATAGAAAAATGGGAAAGACTAATTTATCAAGAAGGCAATTTGTTAAAGGATTAGCAGGTACTACTGCCGGAATTGCCACATTCGGAAGCAGCATGGGTATGTCGGCAATAAGTTATTCACGAATCATCGGAGCAAATGAAAGGATTAATGTCGGTGTCATTGGTTGCGGTGGCATGGCAAATGCCCACATGGAGGCTTTATTGAAAATGAAACAATTAGATAATGTTGAGATTACTGCAGTCTGTGATGTTTATACAAAGAGGTTAGACAATGCAAAAGAATTAACAAAAGCTCAGGCCTTTAAAAATTATCAGGAAATTCTGGAAAATAAAGATATTGATTATGTGCTCATAGCCACACCTGAACATTGGCATTACCAAATGACCCTGGATGCCATTGATGCAGGAAAGCACATTTATGTTGAAAAGCCAATGACACATACCATCGAACAAGCGAAACACATAACGGAGAAAATTGCAAAAACAAAACTCAAATTGCAAGTCGGGGTACAGGGCATGTCAGATGATTCGTATGAAACCGCACATAAAATGATTCAGGAAGGAGTTCTTGGAAAAGTTGTCATGGCCCACATTGATTATTCCAGGAATTATCCTGATGATTTCTGGGCATACGAAATCGATACTGATGCCAAACCCGGGGTAAATCTCGATTTGGAAGCATGGCTCGGTCCTGCGCCAAAACGACCCTGGGACACAAGAAGATATTTTCAATGGAGAAGGTACTGGGATTACTCAGGAGGAATTGCAACAGACCTGTTTATTCATCGGGTGACAAGGATCATCAAATCGGTGGGATTACATTTTCCGGATTACGTTGTTGCGACCGGCGGTAAATGGAATTTTGTCAATAGTGTAGCCGAGATACCTGATACTTTTAACATAATGTTAGACTATCCGGAGAAAATCACGGTACTACTTGTTTCATCAATGGCGAATGATACACCGGTCCGGCACGTCATCAGAGGGCACAAAGCAACGCTGGAATTTACGAAAGAAGGATTCACAATAACGCCACAGGAAAAAACAAACCAAGCCACTATCAGCGGCACAGGTGAAAATATAGAAGGAACAGAGCTTTTTACCCATAATAAAACTGGTGCGGAAGATATAACTTTACATCACCGGAATTTACTAGATGCTATCAGGGAAAATAAGCCCTTAAAATGCGACCAAATCCTTGGTTTTTATGGAGTCGTAGCATGTATGATGGGCGTTCAATCATTACGTCACAGGAAATATCTCAAATGGGACGCACAAAATGAAACAGTCATTGAAAATTAAAAATGTATTCTGCGAATAAGTTGACATTTGCAGTATAATTTAAGTGTTGTTTTGCATCGGATTTTACGTTTTTTCATTTTCTTAAACTTATGAAATCATTTTTTTGCTCCTCTCTTTTATTAATGTTAATCTTTTACACAGCTTGCGTACATGCAGATGATGTAACAATTATTGATTCGAGACATTATAGCAATGTTTTAGGAGAGATTAGAAATTACCGGATTTTTTTACCTCCTGACTATTTTAACAATCCTCAGAAGAGATATCCGGTAATATATTTTTTCCATGGGTGGTCACAACGGTATTTTGGAAGTACAAGGACAGGGGGATTTGATAAAGGAGATGATAACAATGGAGATAATATTGCGAATTTTGTTGCCGGTCATGAGGTTATTGTAGTTAAGCCTGACGGTTATAACCGAAATCCGGATGATGAATATTATTTGCGCCCATACAATGTTAGTCCGGTAGAAACCAATCGCCAGTTTCCGATCTATTTCCCGGAACTTGTTGAATATATAGATGCCAATTACAATACGATTGCTGACAGGGATCACAGGGCTGTTTCCGGCCTCTCTATGGGTGGTTTTATGACCTTCTGGATAGGAGGGAAATATCCGCATCTTGTTTCGGGGGCAGGAAATTTCTGCGGCTCTACTGAATTTTGGGTTGGCCCGAAAAATTCGCCGGTTGAATACCGCCACCTTGATATGTATAACAATTACAAAGGCATGAATGTACGTCTCAACTATGGCAATAAGGATTTTATACGCTGTTACCATCAGGATATGAACAAAGTATGGTCCCAGGTAATGGATAACTATGAATACAAGATTTATAATGCAGCCCATTCCACATGCGGGCTAAGTGAGATGTTTAACTTTTTGCTGGAAACCTTTGAGAATCCCCCGGGTAAACCTGAAAAATGGCATCATATTGATGTTTATCCCGAATTTTCTGTTTGGGAATATTTTATTAGTTCTGACCGTAATGTACCTGGATTTACAATATTGGAAAATGCAAATAAAAGAGGTTTCAGATGCTCCGTAAGGGAATTTCTGCCTGATGGTGAATTAATGCCATTTGTTAATTTATCTGTCACAACCTCTCCTGTATATGAAAAGAACCAACAGTATATAATTAATGATGTGGATCATAAACGGAATATAACTTCACGGAAAGTTATTCAAAGTGATAACTCAGGTAGATTAAAGATTAATCTTAATGGCAGTTTTCACGAAATTGGAATCAATACAATGGAGGCTCCACCAAATATTTGTATCGCTTCTTTCGAAGTTGGGAATATGAGCTGGGCAACACAAAAGAAAGATGTTTCTATTTCAGTAAAATTACTTAACAAAGGTGGTACAAAGGCGGAGGGTGTAAAGGTAAAACTATTAGCAACAAGAAACAGTGCGAATGTTATGAATAACGAATCCAAATTTGGCAGCATTCCTATTAATGAAATAAAAGGTTCCCACACTCCATTTACTTTTTTTGTTCATCCGGATAGCATTGAAATTGAAAGATTTAAGCTGATAATAACGGATAAGTATAATAATGAATGGAGTGAATTTATTGAAATACCATTGAAGACGGATCAACCTGAAATCAAAGATTTTGAAATAGCTGATGGCAAACTATTCAAGGTTGCAGAAGCAGGAGATGATACGGCATCGGTTTATCTGGGTAACGGAAATGGCGATGGAGTACCAAATCCGGGAGAATCAATAGTAATTCTTATAAAGGACCTGAATAAATATTGGCGCACATATTTGCTTTCTTCAGATAAATATGTAAATCCATTTGGTATAAACATTAGAATATCGGATAACTGGGGAAGTTATGACCATGTAGGTGGTTCAGCAAAATATTCAATTCCTGTTTTATCCTCAGATTGTCCTGAGAATCACATTATAGAATTTTTTGCAGAATATTGGCTTCCTGATTATCCTGATCATATTATAAAACGGGGTACAATAAAAATAAAAGTAACCGGGAAAGACACCACTCCGCCAAAAGTGCGTTGGGTACAAATTTCAGGTGATAATACTATCCAGGTAAGGATTTACGATGGAGGGAAGATTCAATATGTTAAAGCAATACTCAGATCCAAAGATAATCCTGAGAAATTCTTAAAGGTTGAACTAAAAGATGATGGTAAAGAGGGGGATAGGACAGATGGAGACAATGTATTCAGTAAAAAGATCCCAGACCAGAAATTCGGTTTGTACAATGTTGAAATCGAAGCAGCAGATTCCTTTGGGAACAAAATGGTTGAAAAAAAACCTGATGTTTTTGTTTTGCACTAAAAGAAAGTATTTTTTTATTTTACGATTTTATTAATCAGATTCAATTATTATGAAAAAGCTAAACTTAGTTTTCCCGTTGTTTTTAATCTTTTCTATGGTGATTGTTTCCTCCTGCTCTGAATTGAAAAAAGATTTTTCCTTTAAGCACGGGGGTGATATATGGTTCCGTAATTCCGGAATCGAGCTTAAGTTTGATAAAAATATGTATTGTAAAGTATATTACAAAAGCAAAGAAAACTCATTAAATGATATAAACCCCGGGGGAGAATTATCAAAACCAACTCACTTTATTGTAGTTGACAGTGAAGAAGTGAAGGATTTTATTGTTGACTATAATAATTTGAAACCTGAACCGGTAATAACAGAATTTGGCAATGGCAGAAGATTGGTTCTTAAAGGAATTGCTAACGGCCCTGAAAACAGTAAAATCGAGAAAACGCTGACCGTTGAATTGTATGATAGATATCCGGATGTAGCAATTACTTATGCGGAATATAAAAACATAGGATCATCCGACCTGACTATTGACAAAGATTACTGCAACTATTTCCGTTTGGACGCATCTTCTGTTAACGCGGATGATAACCCTTATGATTTCTGGTCTTTCCAGGGCGCTTCAATTGCATGGGGTCTTGATTATATTATAAAAATAAAAGATGGGTTCAAACAGGATAACTGGATGGGTGTTCAACCTGAAACTAAAACAGGTGGTGGTGTGCCGTTAGTTGACATTTGGAACAATAAAATGGGCATGGCAATTTGCCATATTGAAACCAACCCGCAATTAGTTTCTTTACCGGTTGAAGTTGAACCGGACAAAAAAGTTAAAATGACTCTTCTCAAAGATGTGAATATTACTTTGACCCCACAGGAAAGCTATAAAACTTTAAATACTGCTGTTATCACTCATTCTTTGGATTATTTTGATCCTTTAAGCACTTACTCAAAATTAATGGCAGATCTGGGATTGAAACAACAAAAACCTTCTGAAGAAGCACATGAAGCCATCTGGTGTGGTTGGGGTTACCTGACAGATTTTACATTGGATGATATATATGGAACACTTCCCAAATTAACAGAACTGGGCATTAAGTGGGTTGTTATTGATGACCGGTGGTGGGATAAATATGGCGATTGGAATTCCAGGGATTACACCTTCCCGGGTGGCGAAAAACAAGTAAAAGAATTTGTAGATTCCTTACACAATCAGGGATTTAAAGTTAAAATTTGGTGGGCACCGACTCCGGTTCAACCTGAAAAAATGTTATCATGGGGTGGATCTGTTGATCCGGGTATGGCGCAGGTTGCCAAAGACCATCCGGATTGGTTAATTATGGATAAAGAGGGAAACTATCCCAGGGACTGCCGGGATATGTATCAATTTTGTCCGGGTGTTCCTGAAGTACAGGAATATATGAGGCAATTAACCACCAGATTTATTAAAGACTGGGGTTTTGACGGACACAAACTGGATGCATATTATGTAGTTCCTCCTTGTTATAATCCTGAACATAACCACAATCATCCCGGGGAGTCTTATGAAGATCTGCCTAAAATGCTAAAAGCTATCTATGAAACTTCAAAATCGATCAAACCATATTCCGTAACCGAGATTTGCAATTGTGGCACAACTCAGGACTTTTTTCAGTCGATATACATTGATCAGCCTGTAACATCTGACCCAACAAGTATTGAACAATCGAGAAGAAGAGTAAAATTAATTAAAGCATTATGGGGACCTGATGCTCCTGCATACACTGATCATGTGGAACATATCAGGCTTGAGGTCGATATGAATGATAAAAGTGATACTGCAAAGGTGGGACAGGATTTTGCCACATCTATGGGGCCCGGGGGTGTGATAGGGACTAAATTCACCTGGCCTGACGGACCGGAAAATATGCAATTGAACGGGGAAAGAGAAAAACACTGGCAGAAATGGTTTAAACTCTACAATGAAAAAATGTTAAGCAAAGGTAATTACCTGAACCTTTATGATATTGTGTATGATAAACCGGAATCTCATGTGATAAATAAAGGAGACAACTATTATTATGCATTTTATGCAAAAGAGTGGCAGGGAGATATCAAATTAAGAGGGCTTGAAGAGAAAGAATACAGAGTTTATGATTACGTTAATGAGGTTGAATTGGGAACTGTTAAGGAGCCGGTGGCAACTATAACACCTGCATTTAAAGAACATTTGTTAATTGAATGTGTTCCGGTAAAATAATAAGGTTGTACTAATTATTGGTTCAGAAGCTGGTGGTTTAACAGTGTTTACAGAGGCAAAACAATTAATCTGGATCTTCTGCATGAACGGCGAAGCCATCAACGAAGTTAATAATGCAGGATAGAACTAACTTTTTAAAAATAGTTTTTATGAAAACTGGCACAAACATTAACCGTCGCAGATTTATAAAAAATACTACCATTGGAATAATCGGGCTTCCATTGCTTTCAAATACCTACAGAAATATTGCACCAAGTGACAAAATTAGAGTGGCACATATCGGTATGGGAAATATGGGGAGGGCACACTTAAAATGGTTTTCCGGTTTTTCTGATGTTGAAACCGTTGCACTATGCGATGTAGATAAAGTCAGGTTAACGGAAAAATATAAATTATTACAAGAGATAAATCCAAACGCCAGAGCTGATACATATACTGACTTCAGGCATATACTTGACAGAAAAGATATTGATGTAATTACCTGTGCAACACCTGACCATTGGCACGCCTTAATTGCTATTATGGCTTTTCAATCAGGCAAAGATGTTTATGGTGAAAAACCCTTGTCATATTCTGTGGAAGAAGGGCAGGCAATGAAAAAAAGCATGGAATATGATAATTCTGTTTTCCAATTAGGAACCCAGATACATGCAGGAGAAAACTATCATCGCGTTGTTGAGATTATTCAATCCGGAATATTGGGTAAAATTCACACAGTACGTTTATGGAAAACCGGAGGATCGCCGGGACTGGGTTTTCCCCCAACAGAAATTCCTCCTGATACCCTCGATTGGGATATGTGGTTAGGCCCTGCTCCATATGAGGAATATACACCTGTACGTTGTCATGGATCATTTCGTCATTTTTTTGATTATTCAGGAGGTGTTTTTTGTGACTTTTGGTGCCACATTGCAGATATCGTGTACATGTCACTTAATCCGCAAGGATTATATAGCATTGATACCAGGGGAGAAAGACCTTTTAATGGAATAGCTGACACACCCCGTTGGATTGAGGCAGATTTTAAGTTTAAAGATTTAGATCTGTACTGGACTACTGATCCGCCATCGGTTCCCGGAGCAGAAAAAATGCATATCGGAGCGCACTTCGAAGGAGTAAATGGCTCATTAACATGCGATTACAATATAAAAATAATTCGCATAGGAAATGAAATTATAAATGACATTACAGAGGTGCCTGAAACCATTCCCCGGTCTCCCGGACATCAACGTAATTTTCTCGATGCCGTCAGGTCGCGAAAACAGCCAGAAAGTAATCTTGCGTACGCAAGAGAAATGACCCTCCCTATGCAACTGGCACTGATATCATTCCGGCTTAAACGAAAATTGAAATGGGATAGCCTGAAAGAGCAGTTTGAAGGAGATAATGCTGCCAATTATTTATTATCAAGAGGAGTATATAGAGCTCCATGGTTTTTGCCTGAATAACTCAGGGACATAGTTTCATAAATTAAAAAAACCCATAATTTTCAGGTTTAATAAATAATTAGTTAATAGTCAACAGTCGATTGCCGACTTAAAAATACAAAGTATAATGAAATTAGCCATTATCAAGCCATAAACATTGAACTTCCGAAATAATTAATTATTACTTAACTTCATTGAAAATGAAAGAATTTATCCTAATCAATTTATTTGCAACACTTTTTTTTACATCCTGTTTTACACAGGAAAATGATAGTTTTAGTCCTTTGTTTAATGGCAAAGACCTGAGTAAATGGACACTTGGTGAAGAAGGTGGTTTTGAAGTAATAAAAGGTGAATTATATACCAGTAGTTTTGGTAAAGGGAACAATCTGTTCACAAATAACTGGTATTGTAATTATGTACTTCGCCTGGAATACATGTTATCGGATGTAGGTAACAGTGGTGTTTTAATACGCTGTGATCCTCAAGATCCCTGGAAAACCGGAGTGGAAGTGCAGTTACTGGCACCATGGACTCCAAGAAGAGACGACCTTCATTGCACAGGCTCATTATATGGACATGTGGCAGTTGCAAACCGGCCTGATGAAACAACTGGAATCTGGCACAAAATGGAGATCAGGTGTGACCGGAATACAATAAGTGTCTCTGTTGATGATACAATTACAACTCTGGCCAGTATTGATACTGTTAAGACTATGGAGGACAAACTCTTATGTGGCGCTATTGGCCTGCAAGTGAACCATGCTAATATCGAAGGGCAATATGCAAAGTTTCGTAATATTTACATCAGGGATCTTGATAGTGAGCCTGAATATATAACCGGGGGATTTTATGAAAAAGACTCCCTGTTAAGAAGCCAGGCACATGTCGCTGCTATTACTTTGGGAGCTAAAATGGTCGAACCGCTTGCAATTATGATGTCTGGCGAAAACCCTGTTGCAAAAAGTGGTTCCAGGCAAGTTCTCTTTGATATAGTTGCGAGGGCGACAGCTCCTCAAAGTGCAGAAAAATATAAAAATGATGTTGCCATTGCCCTTAAGAATAGTGCTAACAGTACTTCATCTGAAATTACAAGAAATTATCTTGAATGGTTAATAGGGATGATTGGTAATTAGTGCCGTGTCAAAAGTTGAATACACATCGCCGTCGGCGAACCTATGGCGACCGATGGATGAGCGTTATGTGTGGGATTAGGCTTTCGGCTTCACAGAGCTGGCAAGGAAATTACAGAGGGAGGAATTATTAGTTAGTCCAATTTACGATACGCAAATCAGAGCATAGCCTATTAATAATGCAATTCCTGCATAAAAATAGAAACCTGACAAAATCAATAATGAAAAGCATAGCAACACTTTATTTAATCTTCGCGTTCTTAATACTGCCTGTCGTAAGTTTTGGACAAAAGGATTATCAAAACGGGTACATTATTACAAATAATAATGATACCCTCACAGGACTTGTAAAAGATAGAAAATCACCACCCTTCGGTAAGATTTACAAAAAGATACGTTTTAAGAATAACAATGTTATAAGTAGAAAATACGGACCACATAAAATTATCGGTTATAAACAAGGAGCTAATCAATTTGAAAGTTTATGGATAGATGTGTCTCATGTTTTTTTTCAAGAAAAATATACAAGTATTCCTAATTCCGGAAAAAAATATTTTTTAAAAGTAATCGTTAAAGGATATCTCACTTATTATCAATGGGAATTTAAAGAACAAGAGTCTGATTATATTTGGAGCAAGAGTCTATATAAAAGGAAGGATGATCATTCCTTAGTCAGAGTTACTCAAGGGATTTTAGGTCTGAAGAAGAAGAGTTTGGCAGTATATTTTCAAGATTGCCCCGAGTTGGTTTATAAAATTGAGAATGGAGAATTAAAAGATCCAGTTGAAATTGCAAAATTTTACAATAAATGGAAAGTATACAATCCATAAAGTAATAATTTTTAATAAATATGATTAATTGACTTTATGAATAAATACAAAACTATTGCCAATAATAAAAATAGGCGAGATAGCAGTAAATTTAAGGGTTGCTGCCCGCTCGAACCTTTGTAGAGACCTTCGTCAATAATATAAGTTGTTAATAATCAGTGTACATTACTGATAGCTATTCATAGAAAAACCCCGAAAGATGTCAAAAACGTACAATTTCGGGGTAAATTTTTTTATGGACCGTTGAGGCCTTCGGCAAAAGAGGGTAATAGTTACGGTTCTTCTCTAAAAATACGAAATGATTTGTGCTTCAAGCATTACAAATATTTTTTCATCCACTCATAGGTCCATTTTTCAGCGATTGGTACAGCAGAATGCCCCTGTTCATGATTTTTTAGTTCAATCTTCTGTTTTTTGTTGTATAGACTGTATACGGGTTTTACAGCCTCTATGTAAGGACGGCTTAGTTTACCATCATAACCGTCGCCGCCAATCAGTAGAAAGGGTTTTGGGGCCGCCAGGGCAAGCACTTCATGATGTTCGTGTCCGAATTCGTGAATATCTTTACTTAAATACCATACATCATCCCAGTTGGACATTTCGATACCGATGCCCCCTTCATTACTTACGGTAACTTTCACTCTTTCATCAAATGCTGCAAGGTACAAAACTTCCTTTGCCCCCAGAGAATGACCCATTGAACCAATTCGCTTCGAATCCACTTCTTCCAGATTTACTAAAACATCCACTGCCCTTTGTGCATCAAACAACATTTTAGCCATGCCCTTTGAATTGGGATGTCGTTTTTGAAATAGTTCGACTTGTTGCTCATAGTTTCGCTCACCTTTGTCGTGCCATAAGAAACACAATGGACAAAAGACTACAAATCCTTGCTGTGCCAATTTGTAACCAAATGCCACTATTCTCCCTTCTTCCACACCTGCAATATAAACCATCTGTTTGTCACTGGTAGAGTGCATTGCAACCACACCAGGTAAAGGTTCGCTGATATTTTGAGGCTTAATCAGGTATCCCTTTACCATTATTCCGGGTTCGCTTTCGTATTCTACTAGTTGCCGTATCAATCCCTCGGGACGATCTTCCTTTAACACTGTAAGTTCAGGTGGACTCGGATTTGGTTCCAAAGCTCCAAGATAATCGAGCCATCTTTTTTGGATTACTTTCCGCTGTTTTTTCCACCCGGACAAAAACTTAATAGGCCTGCCTTTTGAGTCTATCAATAGTGGCGGAAGTTCATCAGCTTTAACATTTTGAATTATACTGCCTCGACTTGCAATACTAAAACTTATAGCAGTTAATGAGACAGCTTTAACAAACTTTCTTCTACTGAGTAATGTTGTCATATTTTTGTATTTCTTATTATGTATTCAATGTTACAGAATATTTATATCTTCGTTAGCCGGACATTAGTGATACTAAACACTGACTTTTTAGATAGACACTAATTATACAAATAAGAACTATAAATTTATAAAGGAAATGACAGTTAAGCAAAAATATATAAATAATATCAGATCAATTTTTTTTCTTGTATTATTACTCTTAGCTGGGTGTATTCAACACAAGAAAGAGGAAATTTTAAAAATAGGCTTTGGTAAGGCTAACCTGACTCAAGCGTGCATTTTTGAAGATCCTGTTCCTGTTAATCAAAAACCCAGGCCAGAAAACCTGTATATCAGAGAAGAAAAGTTTGCTATCTCCGACCGGGTTGAAGGGCGCTGGCGCCCCGGATCAGGCGGTATCCGGAAATTGGTGGATTCTCTTTTTGTAACTGCAATGTATGGAGAGGATCAAAACGGTCCATGGGCTATTATAGCCATTGATGAGTGTATATTAAGCTATAAACAAACAGACAATTTACAATACCCCCTTATCAATGAATTGGGAATTCCAAAAGAACGAATTGTTATTTTACCTTCCCATGGTCATGCTATTCCTGAAATGAAGCCGGAAAAATATCAGAAGGCTGTTTTTGACGCGGTTAAGCAAGCAAGGGAAAACATGTCGGAAGTGGAGACAGCCTCTCTGAACATTAAGGTTGACAGTAAAAAATATCTGATAAACCGTAGAATACATATTAATGGAATTGGATCGCGTACAGTAATGTTCAACGATAACTGTGTTGTTCATGATAATTATTTGGACGCTACAGGCCATATTTGGGACTGGGTTAAAAATCTGGGGGTAAATCCAAAAGAATATTTAGATAAAGACAAAGAATATATCACAGATGGAGAGGTTGATGATAAGCTACAGGCCATCTTTATTCGTAATAAGAAATCCGGTAAGTTGATGGGAAGCTTTGTACGCTTTGCAGCACATGCAGTAATTGTTTCAGCAAAAGTGGTCAATGGTGATGTGTCAGCAGATTTCCCGGGATATATGAAAAGAAAAATTGAAGGGGAGCTTGGGGGAATTACTTTATTCGGACAAGGTCCCTGTGGTGATCTCAGACCTCTGAATAAGGAATATTCTCATGATTTTGCCAAAGAATATGGAAACATATTAGCTGATAAGATCATTCAGGATTACAACAATTTAAAATGGTTACCCCTCACTAAACTTGAATATTATACCGAACCTGTCAAAATTCCATTAATAGAAAATCTTTTCCTGTCAGAAGAAGAGGTCGAAACAGAAATGGAAAAAGTGGAAAAGCTGTTCGATCAGGAAACAAATCCGGGGGAAAGAAGAAAATTGCAAAATAAATTCTGGGGGTTATACCGAACTGCCGGATTCCATAATATGGTTCGCCCCGAATGGAAAGAAAAAAATCAACTGAGTATATTTCTCTTTGCAATCAGGCTAAATGATGATGTCATTGTTGCGACTCAGGGTGAAGTATTTACCCGGATAGGAAAAAAAATGCTGGAACCATATAAAGCAGAGAATCCGGTTTTGGTTAGTATCGCTAACGAATACGTTTCTTATCTGCCTACCGATGAGGAAAGGCTGAAGGGAGGCTACGAACCGAGTGTAACCATAATGGCCTCAGGAAGTCCTGACATTTTGATTCAATCAGCACATAAACTGCTTAACCGAATATACGGAGAATAAAACTATCCGTCATTTTAAAGAAACAGTTAATAACGTAATTAATAACGTAATTAATAACGTTATTCTGCATAAAAGAAATCTACACGGTATTTTATTTTTTTTTCGGTTGCAGTGTTATTTAATTTGGACTAAATTATTGTATTATTTTAATTTTCAATTTTCAATTTCCCCATAGAATACCATCCTTCAGTATCTATTCCTTCAATGGCCAGTTTAATTTTAGGAATGGAAGTAAGCGGGTCAATAATGGCAATTTGCAATTCATATTCACCGGGATGCATATCATTAGGAATAAAAATCGCATCGTCGTAAAGATTATCACCGGGAAGCCAGGTTCTGATGTTTGCTTCAGTTAAAAAAATCCGGGAATTTTTCGGGTTTTTTAAGCGTAAGGCCAGCGGATAATCCTTGTAACAGGGAGCTACTCCCTTATTATCCCACCAGGAAGTGAAAAACAATCTTTCGCCAGGTTTACGTGTTTCGGGATAGGTGAACTTCCGCAGCACAAAACGATACCCCATTTTCTTTAACCATCTGTTGACTTCCGGCCACCATTCTTCAGGTATTTCTGATGACTTGTTATTAAAGGAAGAAATGTGCCATTTTAGCGATTCATCAATTATAAATCTTACATCTTCAATGGTATAGCCCTGTTTTTCTTTCCAGCCCTTAATGGTGCCACAAGCCTCAAGGGAAACCGGACCTTTTTTCCATGCGTCCTGCATGCCGCAGTTAATGATATCCTGCGGATACACGTCGTACATATGCATAAAGCCGTCTTGTTCTTCTGCCCAAAAACCAAGATCACCAAGGCAATCCACACGCCAGCCAACGTTTGCTTTTGAGAGGCCGTAACTATTGGTTTTAGGATCCGTCAATTGCATGATCAATGGTGTTTTTATAAAAGATTCCAGATAAGCATCCACCAGGGCCTTCATGGTTTTTTCAGATAATAGTTCTGTATATTCTCCTTCACCCCAGGCTCCAATAATTGAAAGATCTACTGCATCCAGGTCGGGATGTCCATCATACCGTTTACCCATTTCACGGATAAGGCTACCGAAATGTTTAATATAACGAGAGTCTTCATGATCAACTTGCCAGTGTTTTACAACGGACTGGTTTATAAATGTATCCCCAACCATTTTTCTGTACCAGTCAGGAACATCCGTTTCCGGTAATTTATTTCCGTAAGGAGCAACTCTTAATAAAAGCTGTTGTTTCCGGTCATGAGCGGTTTTTAATGCTTTATCAAAATAATCCCAGTTATACTTGCCTTGTTCGGGCTCAAGAAACCTCCAATATACCCTGAAATAAGCTATGGAAGTCAAAGGGTGTTCCTTCATTTTCAGATTTCCGTCAAATTCCTGGTATTCAATCGGATATCCTTCTGTCCATCCGATCCCCTCATTTAGTTCATCACCATTGAACCTCTGAAATGTCATAAATCCTTTTCCGGGATTTGTAAGCACATCATCTATTTCCTTTGGCTTAACAGTAATAATTTTCTGAGCTAAGGACTCATTAGCGATCACCATTAAAATCAGCATCGCTATTATTGATAAAACAGACTGTTTTTTGATTGTCATTTATTCTTACTTTTTTTAATTTTTAATTTTTAATTTTTAATTTCCCAATAGTATACCACCCTTCGGCATCCTTTCCTTCAATAGCCAGTTTTACTTTGGGTTCATGTGATTGACGGTCAACAATACCAATTTGTAATTCATATTCACCAGCAGGCATATCCGGAGGAATAAATACTGCATCATCATAAACATTGTCACCGGGAAGCCAGGTAGTAATATCAGCATCAGTGATCATAATCTCTGATCTTTTTTCATTCGTAAGCCTGATTGCCAAAAGGAATTTTTTATAACAGGGTGCAACACCTTTGTTTTCCCACCAGGATGTGAAGGAAAGTTTCTCATTGGGAGCTGCGAATTCAGGATATGAAAAATTGCGCAGCACAAAACGGTAACCCATTTTTTTGAGCCACCGGTTGATCTGGGGCCACCATTCTTCAGGTACTCCTGAGGATTTGGCATTAAACGAAGAAATATGCCATTTTAATGTTTCATCAATTATGTAATCCACATCATCAGCGTTGTACCCTTGATTTTCTTTCCAGCTTATAAATGTACCGCAAATTTCAAGACTGACAGGTGCTTTTTTCCAGGCATCCTTCATTCCAAAATTAATGATACCCTGAGGATAATAACGGTACATATGTGTCCAGCCATCCTGTTCTTCAGCCCAAAAACCCAGATCGCCAATACAATCCACCCTCCAGCCTACATTGGCCTGTGTCATACCATATTTGTTCGTTTTCTCATCTGTCAGAAGCATAATCAAAGGTGTTTTTTTGAAGTTGTCGGTATACGCGTTTACCAAAGCTGCCCTTATTTTTTGTGTAACTATAGCAGAACCTCTGCCTTCTCCCCAGAATCCGAGAATTGAAAGATCAACGGCTTCAAGGTCCGGGTGCCCGTCATACCGTTGACCGAGTTCAGTAATGAATTTTCCGAAGTATAAAGCGTATTTGGGATCTTCAGCATCCACCCGCCAGCCTTTCCTTCCATCCGGTAACCATTCGTCCCCTTCACCAACCATGGCGCGATACCATGCCGGCACATCTTTTTTAGGTCCGTTTCCATACGGTGCAATACGAAGCAAAAGGGTCTGCTGCCGCTCATGAGCTGTTTTTAAGGCTTTATCAATCATAGCCCAGTTATAATTGCCCATTTCCGGTTCCAAAAATTTCCAATAAATCCTGAAATAGGCCATCGAGGTTGCCGGATGATCTTTGTTTTCCAGGTTTCCATCAAACTCCTGGTACTCTAAAGGGAAGCCTTCGGTCCAACCACTGCCTTCATTTAGTTCATCACCGTTAAACCGTTGAAAGGTCATAAAGCCTATTCCCGGATTGGTTAAAACATCGTCAATTTCAATGGGCCTCACATAGATTGTTTTCTGAGCTGATGCTTCAATTGCCATTCCTGAAATAATCACCAGGATGACTACGTAACTCTTTAATTTTTTCATTTTCATTTAGTTTGAAGTTTATGTTATAAATATTTAATAATTATTATTAATAATAGATTGATGTATCCTAATTAACATATAAGGTTACGGGTTACAAGGATTTCAACATTTCATATTGTGGCAGGCGGGGAAAATAAAAAAACAATAATATTTAATAACAGAGTCTTTCAGATTTACACTATTCAATGAAAGAATTAATACAAGACATATCATATTGAATATTGTATTAACCTGAAACCTGCAACATGTAACATGTAACATGTAACTTCCAATGTATGGTAATAAGTTTATTTCAAATTCATTGCATGTTTTAGAATAAAATCAATTTATGGACTGCTTGCTTAATCTTACTAAAACCAAAATATATGGCAGTATCAAAAACAAAGGAAAAATCCATATCGCGATATAGGAGAAATTCTCAAACTTTGTGTCATAGGTATAAATATGGTTTCCTTCCTTCATTTTTAAAGTAATGCGACATGCTTTTGCTAACTACATCATTTATACGAAGTGCAAAATCTTTATCCGATTCGTTATCATGCCTGACCAGTTGCTTTTTTGCATCTTCCAGTTTTATCGTAACATCATTCAAACGGGAAGTATTTTCTTCAGTATAAAGATCGGGGTGTCGCATCGACTTGAATAAGCCAAAAATATTGATTCCTAACAAGATTAATCCCAAAACAAAAAGCAGTAGCTTAAAAGTTTTCATGATGCAAGCATTTTATTAAAAACCAAGTAAATATATAAATGATTTTAAATTAAAAGAAATAAATTATAACTTATAAAGTAATTATATGAAAGATTATAAGGACAACATTTGTTTTATTTGCTTAACTCGATACAAAATAATGGGCTATTATCCCTTAAAAGACTCAACGTCTTATGAATGTCAGTTAACAGGGCCCGCAAACCAGATAGCAACCGGATGTGCAGCCGTTTTTAGTGTCAGACAGCTTAGGCTTTTAACTCTCTGCACAGGCACACCGTACTAAAATGTGTTGTAAAGCATAGAAAAATAGGGGTCGGGGGTAGAACCCGACTTGGTGTGATTTTTGTGGTTTATTGAATAGTAAAATTTAATATTCCTTAAAATAGAAAAACTATAAAAAGATTGTTTACATTAGCATTAATGGTCGTTCTTTC
The DNA here is from genome assembly GCA_030613125.1 of Bacteroidota bacterium. Lineage (GTDB taxonomy): Bacteria > Bacteroidota > Bacteroidia > Bacteroidales > VadinHA17 > JAUWMO01. The sequence continues at coordinate 20,005 of JAUWMO010000014.1, forward strand.
ATTCAACCTTTTTGCAAAAAAGGTAGAAATTGAAAAAGCAAAACTTGTTGCGAAAAATTATTATTATTTGCAACTTGAACAATTAAAAGGTATTAAAATTGAAAAAGAGAATTTGAAGTTTTCTCAGGCCTTTGAGATTAAACACGAGAGTAATCTCGTGTTTTACATTTTCAATATTGAAAACGGTTTTGTAATTGTTTCTGCAGATGATCTTGTAGAACCAATACTGGGATTTTCAATTGAGAACAGGTATTCCGGTAAAGACCTTCCTCCCGCGCTTGTTGATTTACTTGCACATTATAAAGAGCAGATCAGTTATGCCATTAAAGAACAAATAAAAAGTGATGAAAAGATTCTTCAAAAGTGGGAGTTTCTGACAGATATTGAAAATATGAAAGATTATGGAAACTGTGAGATCTGACCAAAATATTTTTACAGAAGTCGATTGTTAACAACAACATGGGGCCAAACTTGTTATTATAATGCTGATTGTCCAGAAGATACACAAGTTGACAGCATTTATTGTGATTATGTGCCGGCCGGTTGTGTTGCCGTAGCCATGGCACAGGTTATGAAATACTGG
>JAUWMO010000139.1 GCA_030613125.1 Bacteroidota bacterium
CTGAGTGCATATCTGTTTCCCCTCTTCAAAGATACGTCAAGAACTGTAAGGTTAACCAGGCCGAAAGGCAAGGCACCAAGGATAGCAACTGTAGCTCCGGTTATTAGTATTGTGAATTGATTGATTACCATGACTAATTAATAAGTTCTAATTTATTCTCTTTTAAGAATTCATTTTTCGGAATTGAAAATCAACTGGAAATCAGTGAGTTATCGATTCAAAAACAGGATTTCCATTATCGGTATCAATCCCGTATAATTCAATACTTGTAATGGTTGGAAACCAGAATGAATTATCTTCAAACTGAACATAAAGTCGTTGGACTTCAACCTTCTTGTTATTGGAAATCGTATACACCCTAAATTGATTATTGTCGGTTTTTCTCAATTTAAATACCCGGTCAAAATACGATACAAATTGAAAATCAGCCATATTATCGGTAATACTTATAAATTTCAGACCATAACCAAATTTCTTTTGAATGCCTGTCAAAGGCTCAATATTACCTTTTTCAGTATTTTTTATCCAGTAAATATTTATGGGCGTAAATTTATCAAGTTCTCCCTTACGGTTTAAGTTAACATCATACATAATCACATCAAGGTCCCTGCTTCTGTCTATTTTAAAAAGCTTGTAATTTCCGGTTGTGTGAAAAGACCCACCCGGATAAATAAAAGCAGATGAAACCAATGAAAACAAAATAAAGTATATAAATATTTTTACCTTGTTCATAATTCGTTTTATTGTTTACTTAGTGAAAAATAGGGGAAAAAAGGCGCCCGGAGACAGACGCCTTTAACCTGATTAATTATTCAGCACTGTATTCAGAATGTACAGTAACTTCCACCTCTTTTGCAATATTTGTAGATGGTTTACCTTGTGCAAAAGTAATACCGTAATCTGCCAGAGTAATATTGAAGCTACTCGACACTTTAATAGTGTTACCCTTAACGTCAATTGTTCCCTTCTCAGTAATGGCATTTGTTTTTCCTTTAATGGTTAATTCACCCTCCACAACTACTGAATATTTTCCATCTTTAGTAAAGTCAACATCATTAAGGTTTGTTATTTTGCCTTTTAATTTTGCTTTTGGATACTCCTTAGTATCTAAAAACTTATCACTGTTAAAATGCTTTTGCATTAAGGATTTCTCAAACTCAAAACTCTGCATAGGAACTGAAAACACCACTTCGCCGGTTCCCTTGTTTATCGTACTAACTGAAGCATAGTTATTTGCTTCAATATCTTCAACTGCAGTATGAGAATAAAACTTCATGTGTGTTTTTGAACTAACTAACTTATCATTTGTCTGCCCGTATGCAGAAATCGATAATAGCATTAACAAACTGCCTAATAAAATACTTGTTTTTTTCATGATTTTAATTTTTAATTTATTTTTCACTAATTATTAATTTTGAATAATATCTGATTTTTCAAGAATGACATTTTCATATAATTCAAGGTCTTCATCATAGGATGCTCCTGAGCGAATTACTCCTTTAACAGTAATCGTTTCCCCTACTTTAAGATTTGAGACGTTTGGGTTCGTTTCGGCAGTGAATACTGCGCTAACACCGGCTTTATCTTCATTTCCTTTCAGTAAAACTACTTTCTGACTGTTGAAGTCTTCTGAAATTTTACTTACAATACCTGTTACTTCAAGTATTTTTGAATCACCATCCTCAGCAAGGTATTTCTCATTTGCTGCGTCCTTATCTGAAAGGTATTCTGAAACAATCTGTGTGCTTGTTAAAGAATAATCGACTTTTGCGGACTGAATGTCGCGGTGTGGCATATTGAACATATAAAGCATAACACCTACTCCGATTATGAGCCCTGCGACGGCTAAAATTGCTGCAATTTTAAAAAGTTTCTTTTTCATCATTTTAATTGTTTTTTATTGATTTATACAATCAGTCGGGAGAAAAACCAAACCTGACATATCTGGTAAAAAACTTATTACTTTTTCAGCACAGCAAGTGATCTCCCGTTTTTCTTAATATTTGATTCAAATACTCCGGTTAGTTTACTTCTTGTAACGGACCCGTTTTTTGAGAATACTATTTCACCTTTGGAAAATAAAACCAAATAAGGTACACCCACTATCTTTAATTCTTTTACCAGTTTTTTACTTGCATCGACATTAACTTTAATAATGTTGATATTTTTATGATACTCTACTTTTAAGCTATCTATCATGGGCATCATTTTACGACATGGGCCACACCACGGAGCATAGAAATCAATAAATACCAGTGAATCAGAGTTAATAGCTGCAAAATACTGCTTAGGTTCCATTTTATTATCGGTATCAGGACGAGCATCGGGCTCTACGATAACTGGCAGATTTTTCAATTCCCACTCCATAATACCGTGCTGCAAATTATATACTTGCTCGTACCCTTTTTCAATAAGCATCCCGGCGGTTTTTTCACTTCTATATCCGGTATTACAATACAGGTAAATAGGTTGATCTTTGGGAAGAAGATCTAACTTTTTATTAAAATTCAATGCATAGAAATTCAAATTCCCTGAATTTAAAATATGTCCGTTCTTAAATTCCATCCTGGTTCGTACATCAAGCAAAACACCATTTTTTTCTTCTATCAATTTTTGAAATTCAAATGAGTTAACCTGTTTAACAGTTTTCTCCTGGCTCCATGCTGAAGAAAATGATATGAATAGAACCATTATTAATAAAAGCTTGTTCATGGAAATGATTTTTGGTTTCAATAATTCTAAATCAATTGGAATAACAGACGGTGATTTAGTGAAACCTGACAGGGAAGGGGGGATTTTTTCGAATACTTGGCAGGATACGGTAAATGATGGGTTAGCAATTAAATGGCGCCCGACTTACAAATTTCAAGGTACTTCGTACATGAAATTTGAGTCTCATGGATTTAACTGCCAGTCTTCTCTAATTTATGAATAATGATCTTTTTTAAGTGCTCCAACTCCTTTTCATCTCGTTCACTTTCCTTTATCGAAGAGAGACCTTTATCTAGAATAATGCTCTGCTTTTCATATCTGGTACAAGCATCGCACATTATTTTATGCATTCTTAATTGCAATCTTTCAATAATTGTTAAATTAAAATAAAGCTTTTTTTCAATTAACTCAGTTGCCTTCAGACATGATAGAAATAATATGTGCATTAATTTTTTCATTCTACCTATTAGTTTTGAAACCAACTTCTCTCAATACAATCTCGTAATTGAAGTTTTGCTCTGTGTATGATCTGCCAAAAATTAGTAGGTGCAATTCCCAATTCCTGACAAATTTCTTCGCCTTTTTTGTTCATTAGGTATTTTAATTTGACTGTAGTACTCCAATTTTCGGGTAAGGCATCAAGACATTTCTGAAGTACAGCAACAAAATCAATATTATCAAGCAAATGATTTTCTTCCTCGTGCCACTCCATTGGTTTTTTTCCAGTCTTCCAGGTCCCCTCTTCATCAAAAAATTCCGAAAAGGTTTGATTCCCAAGATTAACAGGTTGGTTTACCTTTTTCCGGTAAATGTCAATAATTTTATGGTTGAGTATTGAAAACAACCATGTTTTTGGTGAGCTTTCAGCTTTGAAAGAAGCAATTTTCTCTGATGCAGCCAGAAAGGTATCCTGAACCAAATCTTTAGCCAATTCAGTATTGGATACTTTATGAAACGCCCAGGAATATAAGTTTGATGTATATGCTTCTACCCACTGCGGAAGATCCGGGGAATTCATTAAACTCATTTTATTTCAATTAACAGGGTTAATGATAAATGTAGTAATTTACATTTCAGTGATTGGTAGAGCAACCTCTGTTATTAAATTATCAAAGCACAATTTACTAAAAAAAAACCAACCACATAACCAGATATTTAGATTGCTAATGTGGGCTGCGTCAACCGTAGCCCTCCGGAAGACATTTATGTATATAAAGGTAGATGAATAAGGTAAAACAATATTTTATATATTTGTTTTACATCTAAATCAATAAATTATGTTAAAACGAACAACCTACACCTTTTTAGTTTTTGTTGGAATAATTTTAGGAGTTTCGGCTTTTATTACAGCTCAGAGTAAATGGAAATCTCTTTTTAACGGAAAAAATCTTTCAGGTTGGGAAATATTCGTAGGGCCTGAAGAAAAAGATGGTGAACCACTTGGATTAAATAATGATCCATTAAACCTGTTTACAATAACTGAACTCGATGGGGAGAAAGTACTTCGCATTTCAGGTGAAATAAATGCTTCAATTGCTACCATGGATGAGTTTGAGAACTATCATCTTACTATGGAATTCAAATGGGGCGAAAAGGTATTTACAAGATTTAATTCGGGCTTACTCTATCACAGTTATGGTGACTTTGGAGTTGGCCTTGGTGTGTGGATGAGTTCCCACGAATTTCAACTCTTTACCGGTCATGTTGGAGACTCGTACAGAATGGGTAAAACCTATTGTGAAATACCAGCTTATAAAAATAGTGAGGGCAAATATGTTTATAGCAGAACAGGAGAGAATACCAAATCTGTGCCCAAATCAAAATCAGTCATTGTAGCTAAAGACAACGATTATGAAAAACCGAAAGGTGAGTGGAACAGGATTGAACTTTATTGTTATGGCAGAAAGTCGGTTCATGTTGTAAATGGAAAGGTGAATATGATTAACTTCAAATCAGGCAAATACCTTGATGAAGGAGCAGTAGAACCACTTACTAAAGGTAAAATACAGATCCAATCGGAGGGAGGGGAATTATTTGTAAGAAATATGAAAATAAGATCTATTGATCAGATTCCGTCTAAACTATTGAAATAGGAAGTATTTCTATCTTCAGCAATTTTTTCAAACAATTAAAAACAAAAAAGTATGATAAAATTAGGGATTAACATGGAATTTGTCCGTCACCACGACAAATCGTTTGAGTGGGGCGTAAAAAAAGCCAAAGAAATTGGTTATGAATATATAGAACCCATGGTTCATCTGGGACGGGAATTGTTAAGTGAAGCGGGTTATTTTCATTCGGTATCAATGTATGATGACCCCCTGATGATCAAAGAAATTTGTGATGAGAATGGCATTAAAATTTCCGGGCTTTCAACACATACACCGCTTTGTAAGCCCGAAATAAGTGTTGAATACCTGAAAATGGCGATCCGGTTTGCTGCTGATGTGGACACTCCGGTAGTAAACACCGATGAAGGACCAAAACCCAAATGGACAACTAAAGAGATGGATTATACCCTGATGAAATACACTCTCACCGAAGCTGCACGGGTGGCAGAAAGGCATGGTATTTTAATAGGGCTGGAGCAGCACCAGCAATACAGTAAAACACCCGATGGGCTAAAAAGTATTTATGAGCTGGTTGATTCACCGGCCATTGGGATTAACTTTGATACCGGAAATGCATATTTAGGAGGTGGCGGCAATATTTACGACTGGCTTGAAAACGTTAAGCACAATCTCATTCATCTTCATGCAAAAGATATTAGTATTCAGCAAGGAAAAGACGCACGGGGAAAAGTAACCGGAACCCCTGTTGGTTGTGCCTGTGGCGATGGTGTGGTTGATTGGAAAAGGGTGATCGATATTGTAAAAAGTACAAACAGGGAAGTGGTATTTAGTGTGGAATGCGGAACGGTGCCCGATGCCATTAAGAGTTATGAAACGCTTTCGAAACTATTTTGAAAAATCTTTTAAAACTGATAATTTAGGATTTGAAAATTTTCAAATGAAAAATTTCGTATTTTCTACACTATTTTTTTTAACCATTTTGGGTTGTCAATCGCAGGACAGGCATCCTGAATCAATTCGGCTATTAATATTAAGTGGCAGTAATAATCATAACTGGCAAAAAACAACACCTTTTTTAAAGAAGGTGTTTTTCAATTGTGGATATTTTAAAGTGGATGTAACAAACCAACCGGATACATTGAGTTATAAAATTTTTAAAAAATATGATGCGGTTATTAGTAACTGGAATTCATGGCCTGAGAATGATTTAAGGTGGACAGCCGAAGCAGAAAATGGATTGTTAAAATTTGTGGAAGAAGGAGGAGGTTTGGTGTTTTTTCACGCTTCCACATCGGCATTATATAAATGGCCTGATTTTGAAAAAATTTCAACGGGAGCATGGGTGGAAAATACATGGCATGGAAAAAGAAATCCTGTAAATGTAAAAATTGAAAACCAGGAACATCCAATTACGAAGGGGCTTTCAGATTTTTATATTTTTGATGAATTGTGGGTCAATGCAAGGCAGAATGATAAGTTTCAGGTTTTGGGAAGCGCCATTAACGATGAGGCTTTGGATAAAGGATTTGAAAACCAACCGGCTATTTTTGTTTTGGATTATGGAAGAGGAAGAATTTTTCATACCCTGCTTGGGCACGATGTGAGGGCTATGCGCAATACCGGTTTTCAGACTCTTATTTTGCGTGGCACAGAATGGGCAGCTACATCAAAAGTCAGTTTACCAATTCTGAAAGAACTTCAGCAAGACAAGTCAGAGAAAATATCTGAATTTTCCTGGGTGGAAAATGATACGACTTTTGCCCTTCTCAAAAATGATCAGGTTTTATGGCAATTTAACTTTAATACCAAACACGGGAAGCCATTTTTTCATCCGATTTTTGTAAAAAGAAACCGAATTACCTGTGTTAACCCCGACGACCACCTTTGGCATCTGGGACAGTGGTTCTCCTGGAAATATATAAATGGTTCAAATTATTGGGAGTATATCGGAAACAGTTATCAGTCAGAAGGTATTACTGATATTAAAAGTGTCAAATTAAGAAAGAGATCAGATTATTCAGCTGAAATTTCTTTACAAATAGAATACCATCCTCAAAATGCAGAAACGGTATTAACAGAAACAAGAATAATCCGGATTTTATCACCTCAAAAAGACGGAAGTATTCTGATGGATTATGATCTGAATTTTGAAGCTGTAGCCGACCAGGTTGATTTAAACCGGACTCCGATTGAAGGCGAATCTGATGGTAAGTTATGGGGAGGATATGCAGGTTTATCTATCCGGTTTAACCAGGATATGATGAGTTCAAGGTTTATTTCAAGCTTTGGGGAAGACAAAGAAGTAAACGGAAAAACCGGCGATTGGCTGTACATGGGTTTTCAGGGACTGGATGGGACCCGGGTTGGGTCGGTGATAATGATCTCTGAAGATACAAGAAGAGAAGGGGAAGCCTGGTATTCGGTCAATGATCCGGAGCTTCCTTTCTATTACTTTAGCCCGGCTTATTTATACTTAAAACCAAGATTATTAACAAAGGGAGAACGTATTAATTTAAAATACAGGATTGTACATCTTGGTGGGGATGTTACAAGTGATAGGCTTAATAAGGAATATGATAACTATACAAATTCAGTGAATAACTAAATCATGAAAAAAGTAAACTATAATAATCTAAACAGAAGGGACTTCCTGAAAAGAACAGCTATTGGTGTTAGTGGCGCTATATTTGCACCAACCATTTTACCATCGTGCGTTAGCGGGACAGGTGCTAACAGCCGGGTACTGATAGGGCATATAGGAGTAGGTTCAAGAGGGGGGGGCGAATTGAAGGATTATTTTCTGCCCCTTGAAGCTTCCCGTTCGGTTGCGATATGTGATGTATGGCAGGATAGGCGTGAAAAAGGAGCGAAATACGTTAACTGGTACTACAAAAAAAATGAGATAAAAGCACCGGAATGTAAGCCATACCTGGATTTTGAAGAGATACTTCAGCGTGATGACATTGATGCCGTACATATCACCACACCGGATCACTGGCATGTAACGGCTGCTATAAAAGCGGCGCGCGCCGGGAAACATGTTATGGTGGCCAAACCACTTGGATTAAGTTATCCAAACTATATAAAACTTGGAAAAGCGTTAGCTGAAAATGATGTCCGTTTTCATTATGCCGCTCAGCAACGCTCCATGCGACATATGCAGCTTGGGATTAACATGATCAAAGAGGGCAAGATCGGGGAAATTGAGCGTGTTGATGTGTGGGCGCCAGGTAAAAACCCTGTTGAGTCACCGGTATGTAATGAGGTTCCGGTACCCGAAGGTTTTGATTATGACAGGTGGACCGGCCCGGCTCCGTTAAATCCATTTTGCCCCGACCGGGTGACAAACAACAGTTCCTGGTTTCAGAACGATTACAGTATAGGCTTTCTTGCCGGTTGGGGAGCCCACCCGCTTGATATTATGGTTTGGGCCTTAAAAGATAAAGTCGATGGTGTTTATTCTTGTGAAGGAACCGGGAAATTCTGGCCTGAAGGAGGTATATACAACAACATCTTATCGTGGGATTTAAAATATAAATATCAAAATGGCATTGAACTTCATTTTGTTAGTACCGATGTGGCATCGCAGGGGGTATTAAATCATAGTGAAATAAAGGAAGGAAATGGGACTACTTTTTATGGTTCCAAAGGTTGGATTTCGCTTAGCAGGTCGACGGTACAGTCAGACATTCCCGGGATAAACCAAAAGTTAAACGATTTTCCAAAGAACGAAAAAGGCTGGATTTTGAGTGAGGAAAACACAATGGGGCAAATGTTTGTAGACGTTATTACCGGAAAATCCAAAGAAACATGCCCGCTTGACGAAGCGATTATTTCTGATACCATTAGCCACATGGGAGACATTGCTATCAGGTCGAGCCGCAAAATCACCTGGGATCCACAGCAAGGTGAAGTAGTTGGCGATGCCGAAGCAAACAGTTTATATGTGCGCAAAATGAGAGAACCTTATACAGTATAGGAATGTTATGTCTTGAAATTCTTTCATCTAGATTTGATGTATACCCCTGTATAATAGGATCCATCAGGACACTTTAAAATATATACAAACCACATAAC
>JAUWMO010000339.1 GCA_030613125.1 Bacteroidota bacterium
CACTGGCATCTATTGTGGTATCCATTAAAACCTCCAAAGCTGCAATCATCGCCCTGATATTATGTTCATTTTCCATTATTTGCTGTTCAAGCCTGATGTTTTCAGCCTTCAAAACATCCAATTCCGAACTTAGCATTGCACCATATTTAACAGCTCCGGCTGCCTGATCAAGTTTTTCTTGCATTTCTTTATTTGATAACCTGAACAGACTATCATTTGCCTGTAAGAATAATATAGAGAAATACAGCTTGTTTATACGGTCCTTTATTTGGTACAAGTCAACTGTTAGTGATTGATCTTCCACCTTCGCTGTGATTCTTTCCTCCTCCTTCTTCCAGCGAATTGTACCTCCGTCGTATATGATCTGGTTCAAACCGAGGACTATTGCATATTGATCATTAGGTGGTGAGGGTATTTCATAACCCGGAAGCGGAAGAACATTATTCAGGTTTATAACTTCTGATAGATACTTTGCATCACCACTGAGGTCAAGTCTGGGTAAATAAGCCTTTTGCAGATTTTGCACCCTCAACTCACCAGATTCTTTTATCAATTCCCTGTTTTTCAACAGAGGATAGGACTTTATCGCTTGCGAATAACAAAATTCAAGGGAAAGGGTATCCAGTCCCTGACCATTCAGGGAAATTGTAAAAAATAAAAAAATCAGACTGTATCCGATTTTTTGAATTTTGTCCATTGTTTTATTCTTTTTGTTCTTCATTGGAAGATTTTTTAATCATTATTGAATCAATAAACCATTCTGCAAGCTCCTTCTTCCTTTGTTCAATTATATCTTTGTAATCAGGGTCATCAATTTCAAATATCCCTTTAATAAGTGGCGAGGCAATTATAGGAAAAATGGCAAGCGATAACATATTCAATAGGAACTGTATCGGATTTATCGGAATAATTCTCTGATTTTTTACTTCTTCTGAAACTTGTATTATTAAATTTATGGGTGGCCTTATGCCTGCGTTCTTAAAAAACTCAACGAGTCGATCAGGATTCTGATTTATTTCATGAATAATAAAACCGGGAAGAAAACTATTCTCTTGTAGAAAACTTATATAACGGTCAAAAAAAAACCGAATCTTGTCGAACAAATCCCTGTCAGAATTAAGAATAATAAAAAATTCAGATTGTATATGTTTAAGGGCTTCCATAAAAACAGCATTAAACAGGTTATCCTTTGTCCGGTAATAATAGTGTAACAAGGCTTTATTAATTCCGGCCTCATCAGCTATTTCCTGCATTCGTGCCCCTGATAATCCTTTTTTAATGAATATTTTCCTTGCAGCCTTAAGAATTAATATTTGCGTCGTTGAAGAATTGCTATTTATCAAATCATTAACCATATGGTTTAACCAATTGGTTAAAATTAAAATAATATTTGTATTAAACCAAATAAAAAGTATTTTTTTTTCACTTCAAGGTTAAATATTATCCTATATAAATAGAACAATAAACTAAATCCATTATTTTTGGACTTCATTTTAATTAAGATAATAACATAAAATTGATATTAATATGTCGAAAACAATACTTCTTTGGATATTAGCATTAGTAATTACATTAGCTGCCGCTGTTTATCAAAGATTAACCGGACCAACCTATGCACAAGAAGTAAAAGTTGTAATTGATGGACAAGATTATAATTTAGAATTGACAACAAGTCACAGTGTTGATAAAAAGTGTTACCTTAACTTTGAAATACCATCTGATGATATCTCAGGAAAACTAATCTACCGCAGGTTTCCTACTAATGATAAATGGACAGAAGTTGAGCTTTTAAGACAGGAGAATAAGCTTGTTGCAGAGCTTCCTGTCCAACCACCCGCCGGTAAGCTTGAATATTATATTGATTTTCAGAAAGGTGATGAGTCTGTAACTGCTCCTGCTGAACATCCCGTAGTAATACGATTCAAAGGAGCTGTCCCACGGTGGGTATTAAGGCCACATATTTTCTTTATGTTTTTTGCAATGCTTATTTCTAATCTGACCGGGCTTATGGCTTTAAGTAAACATCAAAAACAAAAACTGTATGGAGTTATTACTCTTTTTCTGTTAATTATTGGTGGACTAATCCTTGGACCTGTGGTCCAGAAATTCGCTTTTGGTGATTTATGGACAGGGGTTCCATTTGGCTGGGACCTGACAGATAATAAAACGCTAATTGCATTTTTATTCTGGCTGGTTGCTGTTCTTGGAAACAGAAAAAAAGAACGTCCTGGTTTGACAATATTAGCGGCATTTATGATGCTTGTAATTTTTTCAATCCCACATTCGATGTTTGGTTCAGAACTTAATTACGAAACAGGTGAAATGATACAGGGTATGATCATGCTTTACTAATTATGACAGGTGATTAAATCCACCCCCCTGCCTTCGCCGAAACGGCTACGTGCAGGCAGGCTTTGATTCCCCCTCAAGGGGGATATGATTAAGGGTTTAAGGATTCCTGATTCGTTTATGGTATTGATTTTTCTAATTTAGGTGCTGCATTGACGAAAACAGGAGGAGAGTTGTAGTGATTGCTATTTCTTTTAAAGTTTTCATAATTAAAAGTTTTATTTTATTTATTTAACGTGAGTTCGATATAATAACCATTAATATTCAGCAACTTATATTGTATTGCTTTTCAATTTGGTGAATTTTTTGTGTCTTGGTGTCTTTGTGGCAATTTTTTTAACTAAATACCTGCCACTAAGGCACAAAGGCACGAAGGTCACACAAAGAAAGTCGTTGATAATTAATAAATTATAAGAATCAGGCCTATATCGAACTTACGTTATTTATTGTTTATACCTTTTCATATTCATATATAATGAAGTTTGATTAGTCGGTATTCCTTCCCTGATTGTTTAATTTCAACCGGAATTTTAGTCGTGCTACTCTGGTTGCCAACAAAAGGGATTAAAAACAAAAAAATGATAAAATGAAGTGCAGCTGTTTTTATCATTATATATTGAAATGAGTTTTGAAAATTTATATATTACTCACTCAGGTTTGTAAATCAGAGATCAATAATAACTTAAATCAACAAACATGCCGTAAGTTGTAACATGCATATATACAGCCTATTAAACTATATTTTCATTTCAGAAATAACTTCATTACCGCACAACTCATGTTCGATATCGGACAGGATAGATTCCAGGTATATGATAAAAACTTTTTTTTAGTATTTCCCGACTTCAAATGACAGAGAAGCCTTTTTTTCTCCATTTACAATTATAGCTAAACCATGTTTGCCTGAATAATGCTTTCTGGTGGACATATCTATGAATGAATGCTTTTTAAATCTTTCTTTATCAAATTCAGGATAGTATTGCGTTATTGCATCACTAAACTTATTAATAGTTGAGTCAGTAAAAAAAATATCTTTTAATCTTTCTGCCATTGCATTTTAAATGATGTATTATTTTCCATAAACAAAATCACCGATCGTTTTCATCCGGCTAAGTTCTTCTTCGGTCATTGGGCTACTATCGAGAACAGTAAGATTCTCACTCATCTGGTTTATGTTTTTAGCACCCATCATGCAAATATCAACTGAAGGATTTGATAAAACAAACCGGTAACAATCGACCGCACTAGGAGGTTGCACATTTTCCTGCATTTTTTTCTGATTAAGAAGCTATTATTTAAAAAAACAATTAATTTTACAGTAATGCATAGAAAACCCAATAAATATACCTGATAACATGATAAAATTATTCATTTTTG
>JAUWMO010000074.1 GCA_030613125.1 Bacteroidota bacterium
TCAACGCCCCTGCATGTTGACATTGAAATGGTACACAACGATGTTCTGGATATTGAGGTTTTCAAAAAGTGGAGGCCGGAATATGAAAATTCAGAATTTATTCTTGAAAACGGAAAATATATTTGTGGCTGGGAGATTGAAAAGATGTCAAAATCAAAACACAATGTTCAGAATCCGGATGACCTCATTGTAAAATATGGTGCCGACACACTTCGCCTTTACGAAATGTTTCTGGGGCCAATAGAACAGCATAAACCATGGGACACAAATGGAATTGAAGGGGTATCAAGGTTTCTCAGGAAGTTTTGGCGCCTTTTTGTTACTCAGGATGGAATATTCCATATCACAGATGACAGGCCTTCTGATGCAGAATTAAAGGTGCTTAACCGTACTCTGAAAAAAGTCAGGAACGACATTGAACGATTTTCATTTAATACAGCAGTAAGTAGTTTTATGATATGTGTAAATGAACTGTCCGAACTGAAAACAAACAAAAGAGAAATTCTTGAAAAACTATTGATCTCAATTTCTCCTTTTGCCCCGCATATTGCCGAAGAGCTTTGGGAAAAATTGGGACATAAAGAAAGTATAACTTTTGCAACTTTTCCTGATATTGAAGAAAAGTATCTTGTAGATGAAACTGTTGAATATCCCGTTTCTTTCAATGGAAAATTAAGATTCCGCCTCCACCTTCCGGCAGGCTCTGATAAAAAATTTATTGAGGAAACTGTTTTAAAGGACGAGAAATCTCAAAAATGGATTGCCGGAAAACAGATCTTAAAGGTAATAGTTGTACCCGGGAAAATAGTTAATATAGTAGTTAAATCAGTGAGTCTATGATTTTAAAAGTCGAAGACGCATTAAAACCATTTAGACGAACTCCTGCCCGACTGTGTCATTTAGGCGGGGATCCCGATTGCGAAGCACATCGGGATCTCAGAGGGTCATATTCCCCGTCGCTTGTCGCTTGCGCCATAGCTTTAGCGACGGAGCACGGCGATAGAAAAAAGCAAAATACCTTTGAGATACACCGCTGCTTGCGGCAGGGAGGTTCATTAGTGAAAAGACAGTATCAATACCTTTTAAGGCGTTTTAGGATTCAGGTCTCCTTGTTAAGTATTTTGCTTACACTTCATTCATGTTCTCAGCATACAGATCAACTACAGAATGATATTCCTGAAAAGGATTCCACGGAAATCGTGATAATCGAGAAACTATTTGGAATCCCTGTTGATTCATTTAATATTTTTACCGGAAAAGTCAAAAGGAACCAGAACCTGGCAGGGATATTAACTGAACATGGTGTCCCATATCCTAAAATACAGGAAATAATTGATCATTCAGGTGACATCTTTGATTTCAGGAAAGTGAAATCAGGAAATCCATATTATATTTTCAGTGAGAAGGATAGTAATCAATCGGTACGGTATTTTGTTTATGTTAATGACCAGGTTAATTGTTATGTTTTCAGCCTTGGAGATTCGGCTTATATATATCATGAGAGCAAGGAAATAGTATCGGATCTGAAAACAGTATCAGGAACCATCACCAACTCACTTTGGCAGACTATGATTGATGGGAACATGAATCCTGAGCTAGCCGTTGAACTTTCAGAAATTTTTGCATGGACAATTGATTTTTTCGGGTTACAGAAAGGTGATTCATTCAAAGTAATTTATGAAGAGCAGTTTGTCGATTCCGTATCCATTGGCATCAGCAGGATCCTGGCAGCCCTGTTTAACCATTCAGGTGAAGAGTTTTATGCTATTCCATTCAGACAAAATGGGAGAGAAGACTATTTTGATGAAAACGGGAATAGCTTAAGAAAAGCTTTTTTAAAAGCCCCATTAAGATTTTCGCGCATAAGTTCCAGGTTTTCGCATAGCAGGCTGCATCCGATATTAAAAATCAGGCGACCACACCATGGAATAGATTACGCTGCCCCTGTTGGAACACCGGTACATGCAATTGGAGATGGCAAGATCATAGAGGCCCGGTATAAAGGAGATGCGGGGAGGTTAGTAAAAATCAAACATAACAGCATTTATTCAACATCTTATTTACATCTGTCCGGGTATGGACCCGGAATTAAAACCGGCAGATATGTTAAACAGGGTGATGTAATTGGATATGTTGGCAGTACAGGGCTTTCAACAGGGCCTCATCTCGATTTCAGGTTTTATAAAAACGGAATACCAGTGGATCCCTTAAAAGTTAAGGCTCCTCCCGTTGAGCCTGTTAACGAAGAAAATTTAGCGGTTTATAACAAGATCAGTAAAGTAACAATTAACCTACTCAACACTATCAAGTAGTTTATCAACTACACCTGGAAAATACCGGTATTCCAACTCATGTACTTTTTCAGCCAGAAGCTCAGGAGTATCATTCTGATCAATCTGGCAAGTAGTTTGAAAAATGATATCTCCGGCATCATACACCTCATTTACATAATGAATTGTTATTCCAGATTTTTGTTCACCGTTTTCCAGAACAGTTCGATGAACATTCATGCCATACATTCCTTTGCCACCATATTTCGGTAACAGGGCAGGATGAATATTTATTATGCGATTTGGAAAATTTTTAATAATATTTTCTGGCACAAGCCAGAGAAAGCCTGCAAGAACGATCAGATCGGGTTGTTCCTCCAGCAATAAGTTTAAAATGCGGCTTGTTTCATAAAATTCAGACCTGTTAAACACAACAACTGGCACACCATATTTTTTTGCACGGTCCAGAACCTTGGCATCTTTCTTATTTGAATAAACACATGTTACTTTCTTTTCGACCGTTTTGTTAAAATATTCGATAATGTTTTGAGCATTAGTGCCGGATCCTGATGCAAATATGACAATCTTTTTCATTATAAATGGTTTACGTTGTTAATTGGAATAAAAATTTGCACTAATTTCTAAAAAATGATTCGAATTATAAGTGCTTATATATAAAAAAAATTATTTTTGTTGAAAAATTTTGTTGAAATATGTTTCTTTACACAATAATTATTAAAATAAATTTAGTATTAATTAAAATCTTATGATCATGTCAGACATTGCATCAAGAGTAAAAGCTATAATTGTTGACAAATTAGGTGTTGATGAAAACGAAGTAACTTCTGAAGCAAGCTTCACAAATGATTTGGGAGCTGATTCTCTTGACACAGTTGAATTGATAATGGAATTTGAAAAGGAATTCAACATTGGTATCCCTGATGACCAGGCCGAAAACATTGGCACTGTTGGTGAGGCTATTAAATATCTTGAAGAAAACGCCAAGTAATTTATAATTGTTTATGGAACTGAAGCGGATTGCTGTCACAGGTCTTGGTGCTCTTTCTCCATTAGGTAACTCTTATCCTGACTATTGGAAAGGATTAGAAAATGGAGTGAGTGGTAGTGACTGGATTACACTTTTCGATGCTGAAAAGTTCAAAACAAAATTTGCCTGTGAGGTCAAAGACTTTGATCCCAAAGAACATTTTGACAGAAAAGAATTACGTAAACTTGACAGGTATTCACAGTTGGCTCTGGTAGCCGTTGATGAAGCCATTAAAGATAGTTCGATCAACCTTGATAAGATTGATCACAACAGGGTTGGCGTTATTTTTGGTTCAGGTATAGGAGGGTTGACGACAATTGCAGAAGAAATCTCAGGATTTGCCAGAGGGGATGGTTCTCCCCGATTTAGTCCGTTCCTCATTCCTAAAATGATTGCTGATATTGCTGCAGGCCATATTTCCATAAGATATAACTTTCGTGGTCCGAACTTTGGTATGGTTTCAGCCTGTGCAACATCTACCAATACTATTATTGATGCTGCTATTTATATACGATTAGGCAAAGCTGATATATTTGTTACCGGCGGCTCTGAAGCACCTATCAATGAAGTTGGCATTGGAGGGTTTAATGCCATGATGGCTATGTCAACAAATAACGATGAGTATAAAACTGCTTCAAGGCCTTTTGATATCACGCGCGACGGTTTTGTTATAGGTGAAGGTGCCGGTACTTTGATCCTTGAGGAACTGGAGCATGCCAGGAGAAGAGGTGCAAAGATTTATGCTGAACTTATAGGTGTTGGAATGTCGGCAGACGCATATCATCTGACAGCCCCACATCCCGATGGTTTAGGTGCCAGCCTTGTCATGCAAAATGCATTGGATGATGCAGAAATTGCACCTGATGAAATAGATTATGTTAATGTACACGGAACTGCTACACCATTGGGAGATATTTCTGAAGCGAAAGCCATTCTGGATGTATTTGGAGAACATGCTTATAAGTTGAACATTAGCGCTACAAAATCTATGACCGGACATCTTCTGGGAGCGGCAGGAGCCTTAGAGTCCATGGCGGCTCTTTTGGCAATTCAAAAAGGTATTATTCCGCCAACGATCAACCTGAATAATTTTGATCCGGAGATTGATCCTGAATTGAACCTGACACCCAATAAAGCGCAGAATAGAGATGTTAATGTGGTTTTAAGCAATACATTTGGTTTTGGGGGACACAATGCCAGTGTAATTTTTAAGAAGTACACTGATTAATCTTTAATTTTTTATCATTGTTCGGGCTCATTCCGATTCGGAATAAATTATCATTACAGATTCGAAAACTTGTTGGATTCAGACCTGGAAAGATCCAATTGTATGAACTTGCTCTGATCCCAAAATCATCTTCTCCATCTTTGCCCGGACA
The DNA here is from genome assembly GCA_030613125.1 of Bacteroidota bacterium. GTDB lineage: Bacteria > Bacteroidota > Bacteroidia > Bacteroidales > VadinHA17 > JAUWMO01. The sequence goes on from JAUWMO010000074.1 coordinate 4,698, forward strand.
ACAGGTCATAAATAATGAACGCCTGGAATATCTTGGTGATGCAGTTCTCGAAGCAATAATAACAGATTATCTTTTTAACAGGTTTCCTGGCAACGATGAAGGATTTTTGACCAAAATACGGTCAAAGTTCGTTAAGCGTGATCATCTGAATACTTTAGGATTAAGAATGGGATTAAATCAGTTTATTAAACCTCCCATACATCAAAATCAGCATAAAAAGAATATTGTGGGAGATACCCTTGAAGCTTTTATAGGAGCTATCTATCTTGATAAAGGGTATAAAGCGGCAAAACATTTTGTAATTCAGAAGCTCATCGATGAATTCACTGATATGGATAAATTGATCAGAAATGATTCTGATTTTAAAAGTCAAATAATTGAGTGGGGACAAAAATATAAGACTGATATCCAATTCGTTTCTTCAGAAGAATTAAAAGGTGATGAAAAATCAACAGTTTTTATTTCACATGTAGAAATGAATAATAAACAAATAGGTAAGGGAACCGGTAATTCAAAAAAGGAGGCCGAACAAAATGCCGCAGAAAATGCTCTTAATTATATTGAAAAATACCTGATAAATCATAATGAGATAAAGTAATTTTCAGGTTTTCCCGGTAATCTGATTTTGTTCTGAAGATATTTTTAGTAATAATGAAGAAAACCAAAAGTCACAGATTGGATTTCAAACCAGAATTGGAATTTTCTCTTCTGGGTATTTCTTCCCATGAAAATGATTACTATTTAAGTTGGGCAATCAATCATAATATAGGATTAAAATTGAAAAGGGTAAAAAACCTTTCCGTTTTTAGTAAACAATTGGATGCTGATCAGGATTTTTCTGTATACAGTTATGAAGATCATGAAGCTGTTATCCTGTATAATCTGGTATCAAATTCGGGTGAAAATGGATTTTTATTCCCGGAACTCAGGAATATTGACTTTTTTCTTCAAATATATGGAGAGATCTCTGAAAATTTCCTTGAAGATATTATCTCAAAATTAAAGAAGATTGATATCATAAGCACGTGTTTCCACCTCGAACTTAAGAACCTTAAGTCCCCCGACAAACTCCTTTTCAATTAATAAAAAAAAGGGCGATTAAATCGCCCTTTTTCCCTTTATAAACCCTAAAATTTAACCTAACTATGAAGAAATCGCTTTATTGCGCCTATTCTACATTCCTTTATTTCTTTATACGCTTTTCTTTCTTTATTTGTTTCGTTTCTTTAGATTTTTTAATCAGTATTTTTCATCCTTTTCTTTATCAACCTCCTCAATCTCTACAATTATCTTAATCTTTTCATCACCCTCATCAACTGATTTAATAACCTTTACATTTTTAGACACAAATACCGTGCCACTATCTGCTTCTTTAATGATTATTTCTATATCTTTTGACTCATTATCCTCAGTATCAGCAATAACCTTGATCGTATACTCTTTCTCATCACCATGAGCTTTTTTTACTTTCACCACTTTTTTCTTAATCACTTTGCATGAATCATTTTCATCCTCACTTACTATTACATATGAACCGTGTTTACAATGGATCTTTTTATGATGCGGGTCATCTCCGGTTATCACTATATCTGTTCCGGTTTCTACATCAAAGTCAATACCTGCTAATTCAGATATTTTTTTGTGCAGGTCATCATTTTCAATATCTTTTATTGCAAAGGTTGTATCAACTGTTGTTTTCCCGTTTTTGATCACTTTTACATGAACCTTTTTTTCATTTTCCTGGCTGTTTGCAATAAAGGGTATTTGTGAAAGCAGAAAAAAAACGCATAAGAAGAAAAAGAATTTAGATGTTTTCATAATTTTAATGTAATATTTTTAAAATATCATGGTTCAAAAGTACTACAGGAATGGCTTAACAAATATTAAGTAATGTTAAAGATTGTTAAAATGTAGTTATGAATACTTTTTCATCCTATATTTTTGTATTGTTATGAGTAAAAGGGGGATATGGATATTGACCGGGATTATGACCCTTGCATTAATGGGCCTGCTGGTAGTTCAGGCACAGTGGGTAATAAATGCACTTGATCTGAAAGAAAAACAGCTGTCACAACTGGTGAACCGTGCAATTATTAAAGTAATTCAGGATCTGGAAGAACAAGAAGCTAAAGTTGAAATAGTTAAAGAGATGGATCCTTTTAAGGACTCTCTTCCTGTTAAAACGGTAATTAAAAAATTAAACCCTGATATTAAAGGAGTCCTTTCTTTTAAATCGAAATCCTTTTATTATATTTCACACAGTATAAACAGACAATCAGGAACCTACCAAATGCAATTTTACGATACAATTGTTTATTTACAACAAGATGTGGGTCCAATTATTCATTCCAATATAGCTGATGAAGTAAAAGATTTAGAACCTTATAGTATTGTAATGCCTGATGGTGAGAACAAAATCCGGAAAAAATCAATAACAGTTGAAAGGGTAATGGAGAAGATGTTAAACCCTCCGGGGAATCTCGAAGACAGAGTTGATCCAATTCAATTATACCTGCTTATGAAGAAGGAGCTGAATTACAGGGGAGTAAATATTGACTTTGAATTTGCTATCAGGAAACCTGATAATAGTTTTTTTTATCAAACTCCCGGATTTCAGACATACACAAAATCAAATGTTTATCAATGGCAGCTATTCCCGGGTGACATGATTCCCAAAAAGAATTTTTTAACGTTGTACTTTCCGAATGACAGAAATTTCCTGTACAAATCATTTGGCTGGATGGGAATTTCATCGGTACTGCTTACCTTAATAATTCTCCTTATTTTTTCAGTAACACTATATATTATATTCAGACAGAAAAAATTATCTGAGATTAAAGCTGATTTTGTTAATAACATGACACATGAGCTTAAAACTCCTATTTCAACAATTTCACTCGCATCACAAATGATGAAAGACCAAAGTGTAGTACGTAATGAAAAAAATCTTGATCATCTCTCAAAAGTAATTGATGATGAAAGTAAACGCTTAGGTTATCAGGTGGAAAAGGTTCTGCAGATGGCAATATTCGATAAAGGTAAAATCAAGCTAAACATCCAGGAAGTTGATATTCACAGGTTATTGAGAAATGTAGTAGATAATTTTACACTTCAGGTTAAAAATAAAAATGGAGGATTTAAATTAGATTTCAAAACAAAAAATACAATAATTGGTATTGATGAAGTACATTTTACAAATATTTTCTCAAATTTGATTGATAATGCAATAAAGTATTGTGAAGTTGAGCCGGAAATCAAAATATCTACAATTGATGAGCAGAACGGAATACTAATTACAGTTGAAGATAATGGCATTGGGATTTCTAAAGATAATTTGAAAAAGATATTTAATAAATTTTATCGTGTACCTACTGGCAATATACATAATGTAAAAGGGTTTGGACTGGGTTTAAGTTATGTAAAAACGATAATTGAAGCGCATGGAGGGAATGTGAAGGTAGAAAGTCAGCAAAATAAAGGGACCCGTTTTAAGATAAGGTTCCCCATAAATAATTAAGTCATGCAGGAAACCAGAATATTACTTGCAGAAGATGATGAAAATCTCGGCTCTCTGTTAAAAGAGTATCTTGGGATAAAAGGTTACAAAACCGACCTTTATGTCAATGGAAACAAAGCATACAAGGGATTCATTCAGGAACATTACAACCTTTGCCTGCTTGATGTTATGATGCCTGAAAAAGATGGATTCACACTTGCAAGGGAGATCAGGCAGATAAACAGCGATATTCCAATAATTTTTCTTACTGCCAAATCATTAAAGGAAGATGTTTTGGAGGGGTTTTCAATTGGTGCTGATGATTATATTACCAAGCCTTTTAGTATGGAGGAATTGCTTTTCAGGATTGAAGCTATTTTACGAAGGATAAACCATGGATCTGACTCCCAGCAGGAAGTTTTTCAATTGGGACAATATTCTTTCGATGTAAAAAAACAAACCCTGACCATAAACAAAAAAATCCAGAAACTTACCACAAAAGAATCTGAGTTGCTGAAACTATTATGCATTCATAAAAACAAAGTGTTGGAGCGGAATTTTGCCCTGCGAACCATTTGGCTTGATGACAGTTATTTCAATGCTCGCAGCATGGATGTTTATATCACAAAACTCAGGAAATATCTGAAGGATGACCCATCAGTTGAAATAATTAATGTGCATGGTAAAGGATTTAGAATAATTTGTTAGTTATAAGATTTCATTAATCTGATATCACCGTTGGGGTTTTTGCCAGCTTTGCAATGTGCCAGTCAACAGGTTTGTTATAACCGTTTCTTTTTGCAAATTCCTTTGCCTGGTGCATAAATGCCTGAAGCCTTAGTTCAATGGAAGTGTCTTCCTGACCGTCATAGGCAATGCTCTCATAGGGAATATTCTTATGGTCTTTTTTAAACTTATGTGCAACAGAGGCAACCACTGTACCCGGCATACAGGTAAATGGAAGAATGTTTACAATCCCGGCAATGTCTGTTTTAGCCAGTTCCACTGAAGACCCAAGGTTTAGAGCAGGATCACCATCATAATGTTTATGAATATAATTTCCACAACTTGAAAGCATGTCGCGTACGGAAATATCTCTATCAGTTTCAATGAAACCATGCACTGCTTTATGGAGCTTGCCTGCAGAAAGATTCTGCATGAATTCCTGAATTTTTGATTTAAAAACTCCTTTATAGTCATTTTTCCAAAGACTGTCGCGCGTGTAACGATAAGTTGAATAGCTTATCCATTCAGCGAAAGGTGCGATAAAGGTTTCAGCGCCAAATTTTTCAAGACGATCGATAAGGAACCCGCTGCAAAACGGATTATCACGCATAAAAATCTCTCCCACAACAACAATCACTGGTTTTCTTTCCCCATTGTAAAGCTGGATATTGTTAAAATTCACTGCTTCATGGTATAAAACATCTTCCAGGTCTTTTGCACCTCGTTCAATAGAAGCAATCACATTATTCAACGCTTTTTTATATACTTTGTTTGTTTCTCCCTTAATAAGTTCATATGGTCTTCTTTCCTGCTTTAATTTCCTCAGGATATCAACTGCCACAAATCCCTTCCATGCAAGAAAGCGGAATTTTGTACCCTTGCCTCCCGAAATATCTTCATATGCCGTATCATTGCTTGGTGAAATAATTTCAGCATCCTTAAAACCAAGTTTGTCGAAAACAATCCTCTGGAACTTGTTGTACTGTCCAAATCTACAAGGACCGTTATGATCAGGCATGAAGAAACTGACTTTTTTGGGGTCTGTTTCAGGGTCATATAATTTCTTCAGGAAATTTCCAGTAGTGCAGATCATTGGAAAACATTCTCTTGCAGATGTGTGTTTTCTGCCAAGTTCCAAATCTTCTTCATTCTGCATGGGCAAGACCTCAGACTTCATTCCGCAACTACGGCTGGCAGCTGCAATTGCATAAGCGCTATCGCACATATATGGAAAATAGAGTGTCCTGCCCTCCAGGGGAGCAGAGACCTTAACGCCGGGTTTAAAATATTCCTGCTGTCTTTTCTTAACCAGTTTTGATCCCTTAAGACTGTCTAAAAATGCTTCATATCTTGTGATCATACCGGCATCAGCGCTGTGTTCATCTACTTCGAGTTCCAGATATGGCTTCCCTTTCATCTCCTCATGTACAAAATGTGCCAGGAATGAATCAGGACCACATCTGAAGTTACCCATATACACTGCATGCAATTTTTTATCACGGGCAACAATCCTTGCAGCTGCCAATATCTTCTGACCATTGGGCCAGTACATCTGTGGATAATCCTGTAATATGTGTTCACTTCCCAAAGGCAGGTAGTCGGTCGGGATAGACAACACATCCTGATTAATTAGTTTCTCCACCATACTCAGGTTCAGTGAAGGATCACCTGTATTATAAGGCCTTCCGATTATTACTAAAACCTCCTTATCTTCGGGCAAGTTATCTAAAACTTCCTGTCCTCTTAAAACAATTTTATTTTCAAAGGCAATCTGGGCCTCATCTGCTTTTTTTATGGCCTTAATCACCCTTTTCTTTGAAATTTCAAATTTTTCGAAAATAAAATCCGAAAGTTCCTTATTCAATACTTTTCCGAAATACCTGAAATTCAAGGTTGGAACAAGTAACCTGTCTTTTAGTTTCTCATCGTTTAGAGCAGCCTTTACCATAAAAGGAAAGGTTTGTACCCAAGGACAATTATAATTACTGGTAGGGTTCCCCTCTTCAGCTTTTGAGTTTATTATAAAGGGAGTGAATACATAGTCTACTTTCTTTTCCAAAAGATCCATTATATGGCCATGCATCAGTTCAATCGGGAAGCAGGTTTCGGCTACGATCATTTCCAGCGATTTCTTTATTAACTGGTTATCTGATTCAGGTGAGAGTACAACATGAAAGCCAAGTTCCTGAAAGAAGGTCCTCCAAAAAGGGAACTGCTGATAGAATAACATCAGAGCCCTTGGAATACCAATACTTATCCTGTCATCCTTCGGTTCTTCTTTAAAGCCGTCTAAAAGATATTCCAGTCTTTCCTTGAACAAATTAGGGATCCCCTGACCCTTTCCCTTCCTTTCATCCATTTCCCATTTCTCACATCTGCCACCATAGTATAGAGGACGTTTTTCGCCTTCTATCCTAACTCTCCTGATCTCACATTGATTGGAACACGCCTTACAGGTAAACTTGTCAACCGTATAAGGGATCTTGCTGATATCAAAGCCTTTGAATTTGGTTTTTTTACCATTGGACATTGAATCCCTGGCCAGAATAGCTGCCCCTATTGCCCCGGTAACATCAAAATGGGGAGGAACTATAATCTTTTTACCGGTCACTTTTTCAAAAGCTGCCACAACAGCTTTGTTATTGGTAACTCCACCCTGAAAAAATATATGATCGCCGATACGTTTTTTACGGACAACTTTCTGAATATAGTTTTGTACAATAGAATAAGCCAGGCCTCCCACAAGGTTATCTTTTTCTACACCTTTTTGTTGCTGGGAGTTTAGGTCTGACTCCATGAATACTGTACAACGGTTTCCCAGACTGGCCGGTTTTTCAGCATTCAGGGCAAGCTTGCCAAATTCTTCAATAATGTTGATATCGAGTTTTTCCGCCTGTTCCGCCAGGAAAGAACCGGTGCCGGCAGCACAGACCTGATTCATTTCAAAATCTACAACAGCGCCATCATCCATGCGGATATATTTTGAATCCTGCCCACCTATTTCAAATATGGTGTCTACGATCTCATCGATATCCAGTGTAGCCTTAGCC